>NZ_JAYMZR010000081.1:32726-34684 GCF_035828615.1 Streptomyces sp. H27-D2
GTCATCGCGCCGGAACCCGCGGCCAGCACGAAGCGGCCCGCCACCAGCATGCCGAGATTGCCCGCGGACAGGCAGATCGCGGTGCCCAGCAGCATCACCACCGAGCCGGCGAGCAGGGTGGCGCGCACCCCGAGAGCGTCGGCCAGCCGGCCGAACAGCGCGGTGCCCACGCCGAGGGCGAGCGCGTGCGCGGTCAATACCCAGGCGGTGGCGGACGGGGTGGCGTGCAGCGCGACGGCGACGTTCGGCAGAGCAACGCCGGCCGCGGTGACGCCGAAGACGGCGGGGCCGAACAGGGCGCCCAGCCGCAGCCCGGTGGAGCGGGCGCTGACGGCGGACGGATCGGCGGCGGACGGATCGACGGGGGTCGTGTTGTCCGCGGGCGGGCCGTCGGCCGCGACCCGCTGTCGCACTCCGGGGTCACTGGTCATGGGAAAGTCCTTCGGTGGGCGCGATGTTGTGGTTGAACCGGAAGAGGTTGCGGGGGTCGTGGACGGCCTTGATCTCCGCGAGCCGGCGATAGGTGTCGGCGTCGTAGCAGGCCCTGACGTAGTCGGATCCCGCGGTGGCCGGTCCGCCGAGGAAGTTGAGGTAGCGCCCGCCGGTGCCCCACGGCGTCATGCCGTCGAGCACCTCGCTCCCGCCCGCGTCGGCCACCGAGCCGCGCGGGACGGCGGGGGAAAGCGTCGAGAGGGTGTAGGCGCCCTCCCGGTTGCCCACCGCGTTCGGCACCGGCGCGGGCCGGCCGAGCGCGCCGCCGAGCAGCCGCAGCTCCACCATGAGGTCGCCGCAGCCGGAGCCCGGACCGGCCAGGGCCGTCAGCCGGTCCACCGCCCGCTGGTCCAGCTCGCGCAGGACGATCGACCGCTCGTGGTACGGCATGGGGTGGGTCGGGTCCTGGTGGATGTCCTGCACGGCCGTGTACGGCATGTCGGCGACCGTGTCCAGGACCGGCGCGGTGATCGAGCGCAGCGGCTGGACCAGCTTCTCCCCGTCGGCGACCGGGCCCTGATAGGCGATCCGGACATGGACCATCAGCCGGTCCCGCAGCAGGTCGGGGACCTCGGGCAGGTCCGGCAGCCGCAGCAGCGCCAGCGAGGTGGTCATCTC
This sequence comes from Streptomyces sp. H27-D2, assembly GCF_035828615.1. Lineage (NCBI taxonomy): Bacteria > Bacillati > Actinomycetota > Actinomycetes > Kitasatosporales > Streptomycetaceae > Streptomyces > Streptomyces sp. H27-D2. The sequence goes on from NZ_JAYMZR010000081.1 coordinate 33,837, forward strand.
CTCCGGCAGCTCGCGGGTCCAGTCCCGCCAGCCGCGCAGCACCTCCCCCGCCGCCGCGCCGTCGAAGAACAGCCCGCCCCCGTACAGCCGGGTGACCGGCATCAGCGCGAACTCCATCGCCGTGACGATCCCGAAGTTGCCCTTGCCGCCGCGCAGCGCCCAGAACAGCGCGGCGTGCTGATCCCGGGTCACCGTCCTGCAGTGTCCGTCGGCGGTGACGAGTTCCATGCGGGTCACATGGTCCGCCGCGTAGCCGTACTTGCGGGCCAGCAGCCCGAGGCCGCCGCCGAGGGTGTAGCCGACCACCCCCACCAGGTGCGAGGAGCCGTTGAGCGGCGCCAGCCCGTGGGCCGCGGCGGCCCGGATCACCTTGTGCCACGGGGTGCCGGCCTCGACCCTGGCGGTTCTGGCGGCGGGGTCCACCGCGACGCCGTTCATCCGCCGGGTGGAGATCAGCAGCCCCCCGTCGGCCGGCGCGGAGATCCCGTGGCCGGTCGCCTGGACCGTCACCGGCAGGTCGTACGCGGCCGCGATCCGTACAGCGGCCCGTACGTCCGCCGCTCCCTCGGCGACGATGACGAACGTCGGCCGGTGGTCGGCGGACCAGTTGAATCCCGCGCACTCGGCCGCGAAGTCCTCGTCCCACGGCAGCAGCACCGCGCCCCGCACCTGGCGCGCGAGCTCCTGTACCGCCGCGGGCGGCGCGGGCTGGAATTCGACGGTGCTTTCCTGTCCAGTCGCCACGGTTTCTCCCCTCCTGGATGGTTCGTCGTGCCCTTCACCAGGAGTCTTGGTGGTGAAGGCGGCACAACCCATCCCCTGATTGAGGGGAGTCCGCCGGCGGCGCG
>NZ_JAYMZR010000082.1:0-34075 GCF_035828615.1 Streptomyces sp. H27-D2
CGGAACAGGCGAACCGCCCTGCCCAACGATCTACATGCTGGACACTGCCCCACCACCAGCCCGAGCAGCCTCACCCGCCATCACACCAGAGGCCCTGACCAGCCAGAATCAAGATGGCGGAGCTTCAGTCACGAGGTGCGGCGGACGGGACGGCAGTGAACGATGGGGGAATGGATCAGCAAGCGCGTGTGGTGGTTCACCCCCTGCTGGACGGTGACCGCCGGGTGACCGTGGACGGCGAACTCGTCGGGCGGGCCGTGCTACCCCAAGACCTGGTCGAGTTCCTGCGCCTGGCCGGTCTGGGCCCCGGCCAGGCATCGCTGCGCAATCCCGCTGCGGTGGAGTGGCGCGGGGACGGGCCCGATACCTGGGGCAACACGTAGCACCGCCGACTCGCAGGCCTGCGCGCCGGCGGTGCCAGCTTCTCCCTCATCCAGCGCCCAAGGTGCCCGTCAAGCGCTCGCCGTGCGCTTGCAGCACCCGCGCAAGGACGCCGGCCGCACCGGGCGCGAGCCCTCCGCCCGGTGCGGCCGGCACCCCGCGAAGACCACCCGCATCCAAAAAGCCGAGGCCCCGCCCTCCGACACGGACATCCGCACCTGGTGCGCGGCCTGCGACGCCGAGGACCAGGCGGACGACCTGATCGCCACCGCCCGCGCGGTCGACTCGATGTACCTGGAGTGGCGCCGGCTCCACCAGGGCGGCATGCGCAAAGCGCAAGAGGACTTCTACGCGCTGTACGAGCGGACCCGCATCTGCCGGACGTACGTCTCCAACGTGCCACCGGGGTGCCTGACACCACTGCGCGACTGGCAACCAGCCGGCGGCTCTCCTGAACAGGGCTCAGACGCGGTGCCGCATGGGCACCCAGTCGGCCAGGAGGATCGCTCGCTCGCCCGGCCGCGGTGCGCCGGCGTTGCGGATGGGCGCCACGTAGTGGCTGACCAGATCGTCAGCGATGGCGTACGACTCGAGCGGCTTGTGGAGCTCGAACTCGGCCAGGAGGTCGTGCGCCGGGACCTCCTGCGGCTGCTTGCCGCGGTGGGCGGGCGTGGCGATGACGTTGTTGCCGCCCTCCGCGTTGTCCCGGTAGATCATGTGGCAGAAGACGTAGGGCTCGCCGTCCTGGTGGAGCTCGTTGGGGGAGGAAACGGCCTGCCCCCCGTCGTCCGCGACGTGCAGCTTGATGAGGTGCACGCCCACGTACAGCGGCCAGACGGCGTCGTCCTGGCTCCAGCGGGTCTGCTCGAAGTCGAACCGGATCAGGTCCAGGAGCAGCGGGTTGTCGCAGATCTCCGGGCTGATGGCGGGCAGTTCCCGCACCACGCCGACATACTCGGGGTTGTTGTCGCCCTGGTAGTAGCCGTTCATGCCTTCGCGGGCCTGGCTCTCGGTCGCCGGCATCCAGAAGAACTCCTTCGACCACGGGAGGAAGACGCCCCGGGCATACCTGCGGTGCCGGCCGGAACCGGGTGCGTAGGGGTCGGAGGGGAGGTTGTCGTAAGAGGCTCGAAGCACTTGGTAATTCTCGTCCGCCTCGGTCAGGCCGAAATGGTCGGCCAGGTCCCAGCGGTCGTATCCGTTCTTCGAAAGCTCCGAAGGTGCCATGGTCATACTTCTGTCCCCCATAGGAAGCGACGGTTCCGCAGAGAACCCTCGTTGAATGAATGAATGAATGAATGAATGAATGAATGCGGTCGGTGGTGGATTCTGCTCAGCCGGTGGAGACCGGGAGCGCCCGCCCGGTCCGGAGCGGCCCCCGGAGCAGAAACAGCGCGCACAGCGCGTTTCCCAGGTAGAGCACCCACAGTGCGTCGCGGTCGCCGAGTGCCCCGCCCAGCGCCCCGCCCAGGAGGCTGCCGACGGGAAGCGTGCCGTACATGAGGAAACGGATGCTCGAGCTGACCCGGCCCAGCATCCCGGGCGGGCAGTACGACTGCCGGAAGCTGACGATGACCACGTTCCCGGCGACGATGCAGGCGGTGAGGCAGAACTCGCCGGCCAGGAAGGCGAGCAGGCCGAGACCGTCGCTGGTCAGCGGGATCAGCAGGCCGAAGGGGCCTCCGCAGAACGCGCACAGCAGTACCGCCCTGGCCGTGCCCGCGGTGCGGGCCAGCCAGGGGGAGAGCATGGCGCCCAGAACGCCGCCGATGCTCGCCGCCGCCACCAGCGCGCCGATGACGCCGCCGCTCAGCCCGACCGTGCGGCTCAGGAACACGATCTCCACGGACTGCGTACCGGCCAGGAACAGATTCATACCGGCGTCGCAGACCAGGATCGTCCGGAGGTACGGATCCCCCGCCAGGAACCTGATCCCCTCGCGGATCTCCCGGCCCAGGGCCCGCTCGCCCCGGGGGCTCTTGGCGACGGGGCTCTCGCGCGACCGGATTCTCGTCAGCAGCGCCGCCGACAGCAAGAAGGTCAGGCCGTCCGCGAGGAAGCCGACGACCGCGCCGCCGGCCTGTGCGAGTGCGCCCCCGGCGCCAGGGGCGACGACGTACGCCGCCGACTCGCTCATCTGGAGTTTCGCGTTGCCGTCGGTCAATTCGTCCGGCGGCAGCAAGGAGGGAATGTAGGCGCTGTAGGCGGCGACGAAGAACACATTGGCGGCGCCGGAGAGAACAGCGACAGCGAGAAGCTGGCCCACCGTCAGGACATCGAGCCAGGCCGCCGCCATGGTCCAGAAGAGCAGTGCCGCCGAGGCCATGTTGCAGCCGATCATCACGGGGCGGCGTCTCACCCGGTCGATCCAGGCCCCGGCCGGCAGGCCGATCACCAGCCATGGCACCCAGGCCGCCGCGTTCAGCAGGCCCATCGTGAACGAGTCCACGTTCAGGGTCGTCACCGCGATCAACGGGAGCATGACCTTGGTCGCCGCGCTGCCGGTCTGGCTGACCGACTCGCCCAGCCACAGCAGTCTGAAATCTCGGTGGCGCAAGGCACCGGTGGTCTGCCCGAGCATGTTCGTATCCCTCCTACCCTGCGAAGATGTAGCCGTCGTGCGGACGGAGGTGGCGCGAGCGCCTGAGATCGGCCTGTGCGAAGGTGCGCTGGAGCCAGCGGTCCCGGCCGTCGTAGCGGGGCCGGAACGCCGTCCGGCCGTGCAGCGTCACCCGGTTGTCGACGATCGCCAGGTCGCCGGAGCGCAGTTGTGCGGTGCGCGACACCTCGTGCAGGGCCGCCTTGAGGTCGGTGAGCACCGCGTTCGCCGTCGGAGTCAGGCCGTGTGTCGCCGCGAAGTCCACCCGTACGTCCGGATCGGCCGGGTCGCCGGTCAGCACCGCGTGGCGTGGGACCGGGCCGCCGCCGGAGCCGAAGGAGGGCGGCGGGTGAGTGCTGAACTCGCGCCGGGCCAGCACGTCCCGGGCCCGCCCGGACAGCAGTGGCAACGCCTCCCTGATCGACGCGGTCAGCAGCCCGGCCACGCGTTCGTGGTCCGGACGCAGGCACAGCAGCAGCACGAAGTCCGGACGGTGCTCATGGAAGGCGTTCTCGTTGTGCATCATCAGGGCCACTGACCCGGCGTTGCCCTGGAAGTCCTCCTGCCCCGGCACCGGCACGACGTCCTGGACCAGCGCTCCTGACTTCTCCGCCAGGAACGCCGCCGGATCGCCGAGGCCGCAGGCCGTCATCAGCAGCAGCGCGGCCGGGACGCTGGCGGCGCGCTGCACCGAGCCGCCCGCCGACGGGGTCTTCGGCAAGGTCACGTCATCCACCGGCAGGCCGCGTATCACCAGGGCGCCGCTCCGGCCGGAGTCCCGGCGGAATGCGCGGACGCGGCGGCGGAACGTTGCCGGCAGGTCCTCCCAGGCGGCGCGGGCGGTGACCACCCAGGCATCGGTGTCCACCTCTTCCGGCGCCGCTGCCAGACGGCGGGCGACGCGCCCGATGTCCGCCGCCTCTTCGTCCGTGAATGAGAGGACGGCATCTCCTGGTATCCGGTGCGCGGTGCGCGCGGCATTGAGCATTGTTCCTCCGAGTTCCATGATGGGTTTTCCTGCCGGTCGAGCGGGCGTCATATGTTTCGGGCACTCAGCATTCCGTCGATGATCGCGCCCATGACGGAGAGGGGATTCGCGCTCATCATGTCGCCGTGCGCGCATTCGACGTCGTAATTCTCGACCTGGCCCGTCACATAAGGCGCCCATGATTTCTGGGCGAATTCTCCGTCGGCCGCGTCGAGGGTGGCGGTGAAGAACACCGCGTCGCCCCGGTACCGCGGCGGGAGGTGACGGTTCGCCAGGGTGACGTTGGTGACGAAGGTCGCGCCCATGGCCGCGATCGTGTCTGTGCCGAGGCCGGCCAGGGGTCCGTCCCCGCCGCTCACCAACTCGACGAAATCGGCGATCCGCAGCGGGTCACCGGGCTTGCCGGGCGCCTCGTACCCGAGCGACACCAGGAGCTCGGCCAGCATCTCCGAGTCGTCGTGCGCGTCGTTGCCGTGGGAGTCGTCCCGCTCGGCGGGGTAGCCGTCCAGCAAGGCGAGCAACGCGACGTCCTCGCCCTGGTCCTGGAGGCGCGCCGCCATGGCGTGGGCGACGACCGCGCCGAACGACCAGCCGAGCAGGTGGTACGGCCCGGACGGCTGGACCGCGCGGATCCGGTCGGCGTAGTCCCTGGCCATGTCCTCGACGCTCTCCGGCTGCGCGGCCCGGGCGTTCAGCCCCCTGGCCTGCAGCGCGTAGATCGGGAGTTCCGGGTCGAGCCGGTCCCGCAGTCCCGAGTACACCCAGCCGATCCCGGCCCCCGGATGCACGCAGAACAGCGGGGCCCGCCGGTCACCGGTCCGCAGCGGGAGCAGGCACGGGAACGCGTCCTGGCCACCGGCCCCGGACTCCAGCCGTGCGGCCAGCCCGGCGACGGTGGGCGAGTGGAACAGATCCTGGATGCCGAGCGCCGCCCCGAGCGCCGCCCCGAGCGCCGTCCGCGCCCGGGAGACCAGTCGCACGGCCAGCAGCGAGTGCCCGCCCAGGTCGAAGAAACTGTCGTCGACACCGACTCGCTCCAGGCCGAGGATCTCGGCGAACAGGGCACACAGCTCGTCCTCGCGCGTGGTCCGGGGGCCACGGCCGGGCACGGCGGCCAGCGGCTCCGGGGCGGGCAGCGCCTTTCGGTCCAGCTTGCCGTTCTTCGTCACCGGCAGCCGGTCAAGCACCACGATCCTCGACGGCACCATGTATTCCGGCACCATCCGGGCGACCTGGGTACGAAGCGCGGCACTGTCGAGCTGCCGGCCCGCCGCCGGCACCGCGTACGCCACCAGCCGGCCGTCGTCGAGCACCAGGGCCGCCGCGCCCGCCACCCCGGGTCGCCCGGCGATCACCGACTCGATCTCACCGAGTTCCACCCGGAAGCCCCGGACTTTCACCTGGTCGTCGACCCGGGCGACGAAGTCCACCTGCCCGTCGGGCCGCCACCGCACCAGGTCTCCGGTCCGGTACATCCGCGCCCCGGCGGTTCCGAAGGGGTTGGCGACGAATCGCGTCGCGGTCAGCCCGGGCTGGTTCAGATAGCCGCGCGCCTGGAGCCCGCCGCCGATGTAGAGCTCGCCGGTCACCCCGGCCGGCACCGGCCGCAGCGCGGTGTCCAGCACGTACCACTGGGTGTTCCAGATCGGCCGCCCGATGGTGATGCCGCCGGTGGGCAGCTTGTCGCCGGGCTCGATACGGAACTCGCCGCAGCCCACCGTGGTCTCGGTCGGCCCGTACTCGTTGATCACGGTGACCCCGGGGTGCCGCGCCCGCCATTCGTCCAGCGCCGCTCCGAGCAGCAGCTCACCGCCCAGGACCAGTTGCCCGGAGGGCGCGTACTCGGGCGGCAGCACGCCGAACAGGGTGAGGTGCGACGGGGTGGCCTTGACGAACGTCGGCTGCCGGACAGCGGCCGGGGCGCTGTCGGTACCTGCTGCCGTGTCGTCGGTCAGCGAGACCAGGTGCACCTCGCCGCCCGAGGTCAGCGGTGCCCAGATGCCCGTCACGGTCAGGTCGAAGGCCACCGGCGAGTGGACGAGCGCCCGCCCGCGCACCGCCGGGTATGCCTGCCTGGCCCAGGCCAGGTAGAGGCTGAGCGAGCGGTGTTCGATGACCACGCCCTTGGGCTCGCCGGTCGATCCGGAGGTGTAGATGACGTAGGCGGGGCTACGGGGGTCCGGCGGGGCGATCCGGTCCGTCACGTTCTCGCTGACGTGCCCGCGCGCCACGGTGGCGGCGGCGGTATCCGGGCCGTCGAGGATCACCGTGACCGTCCCCGGTACGTCGTCGGGCAGGTGGTCCGCGAGGGCGCCCACGGTCAGCAGCAAGGCCGGTGAGGCGGCCCGCAGGACCCTGCCCAGTCGTTCGGACGGCTGCTCCGTGTCCAGCGGCAGATAGCAGGACCCGGCCTTGAGGACCGCGAGCAGCGCGACCACCAGTTCCGTCGAACGTGGCAGCGCGAGCGCCACCAACCGCTCAGGACCGGCCCCCAGCCGCAGCAGCCGACGGGCCAGCCGGTCGGCTCGCTCGTTCAACTCCCTGTAGGACAGGGCGAGATCCCCGCAGACCACCGCGACCGCGTCCGGCGTCCGGGCCGCGCACTGCTCGAACAGCTCCGGCACCGTCCGGTCGGGCACCTCGGTCTCGGTGTCGTTCCACTCGACGAGGATCTGACGGGTTTCCTCGGCCGAGAGCAGCTCAAGGGCGCCGCCGGACCGGGCCGGATCGGCTGCCACCTGCTCCAGCACCCGGAGCAGACCCGCGGCGATCCGGGCGGCGGTGGCGCGGTCGAAGAGATCGGTGGCGTACTCCAGCACGCCCTCCAGCCCGGCGGGGGCCCGGTCCGCATCCCGTCGGTCCGTCAGGTCCAGCCGGAGGTCGAACTTCGCCACGTCGAAGGCGACGGGCTCGTCGCGGACCACCAGACCCGCCAGTTGCAGGGTCTCGTCCTCGCCCTCCTGCAGTTGGAGCATGACTTGGAAGAGGGGGTGGCGGGCGAGTGAGCGGTCGGGGTTGAGTTCTTCCACCACTCGTTCGAACGGTACTTCTTGGTGTTCGTAGGCGGCGAGGTCGGCTTCCCGTACTCGTTCGAGTAGTTCTATGAAGGTCGGGTCGCCGGATACGTCGGTCCGTAGTACCAGTGTGTTGACGAAGAAGCCGACCAGGTCGTCCAGTGCTTCGTCCGAACGGCCGGCCACCGGTGTTCCCAGGGGAATGTCCGGTCCTGCGCCCAGACGGGACAGCAGTACTGCGAGACCTGCCTGTACGACCATGAACAGGGTGCATCCGCACCGGCGCGCCAGTTCCAGCAGGCGGCCGTGCAGAGCGGCGTCCAGCGTGACCGGCACCGCACCGCCCGCGTAGCTCGCCACCGCCGGGCGTGCGCGGTCGAACGGCAGCACCAACTCCCCGGGAACCCCCGCCAACACCTCCCGCCAAAAACCCACTTCCCCCGCGATGACACTTTCCGGATCATCCGGAGAGCCCAGCAACTCCCGCTGCCACACCGCATAGTCCGCGTACTGCACCGGCAGCGCCGGCCACTCCGGAGCCCGGCCCGCGCACCGCGCCCCGTACGCCGCTGCCAGGTCCCGCAGCAGCGGCTCCATCGACCACCCGTCGCACGCGATGTGGTGCAGCACCAGCCCCAGCACATGCTCCTCGTCGCCCACCGCGAACGCCGCGACGCGCAGCGGTGGCTGGGTGGCGAGGTCGAACTCCTGGCGGCCCATGGTTTCGAGGGCCCCCGCCGGTCCGGCCGGTCCGCAGGCGGTGACGCAGATCTCCACCACGGAGGCGCCCGGCGGCAGGACCAGCTGGTACGGCTCCCCGTCCCGCTCGGGGAACACGGTCCGCAGCACTTCGTGGCGGGCGGCGACATCGGTCAGCGCCGCCCCCAGCGCGTCCAGGTCGAGCGGTCCGTACAACCGCACGGCGACCGGGCAGTTGTAGTCAGCCCCCTGCCCCAACTGGCTCAGGAACCACAGGCGCCGCTGCGCGAACGACAGAGGCACGGCCGCCGGGCGGACCGCCGCCCGCAGGGCCGGGCGCGCCGCACGGGCAGCGGGGCTGAGCCCGGCGACGAGCCCGGCGACGGTGGGAGTCTGGAACAGTTCCCGGATCCCCAGCCCCACGCCCAGCGTGGACCGGACACGGGAGATCAGCCGGGTCGCGAGCAGGGAATGTCCGCCCAGGTCGAAGAAGTTGTCCTCGACCCCGACCCGCGGCAGACCCAGCACCTCGGCGAAGAGCCCGCACAGGATCTCCTCCTGCGGGCCGCGCGGCTGACCGAGGACCGGCGCCGCCCCCGCCGCGTAGTCGGGCCGGGGCAGGGCTGCCCGGTCCAGCTTCCCGTGCCGCGTCACCGGGAACGACTCCACCGCCATGAAGGCCGAAGGGACCATGTGATCCGGGAGCACCGAGGCCAGCTGCCGGCGCAACGCACCCGCATCGATGCCGCTCTCCGTGGCCGCCACCACATAGGCGACCAGCCGGTTGCCGCCAGGACCGTCGTCCCGCGCCGCCACCACGGCCTGCGCCACCCCGGGGCACCGGGCCAGCGCGGCTTCCACCTCGCCCAGCTCCACCCGGAATCCCCGGATCTTCACCTGGTCGTCGGCCCGGCCGATGAACTCCAGCCGCCCCTCACGGTCCCACCGGACCACGTCCCCCGTCGCGTACATCCGGGCACCGGGCACGAACGGGCAGGCGACGAAACGCTGCGCCGTCAGCCCCGGACGGTCCAGATAGCCGCGCGCCAGCCCGGCACCGGCTACATACAGCTCGCCCCGTACGCCAGGGGCCACCGGCCGCAGCCCGCTGTCCAGCACAAACGCCTGCGCGTTCGCGATCGGGCGGCCGACCAGCGGGCTGTCGCTGTCCGCCGTGTCCCACCACAGTGCGTCCAGCGTGCACTCGGTCGGACCGTAGAGGTTGTAGCAGAGCATGTCCTTCGCTTCGCGGAGCCGGCCCCACAGTGCGGCGCCCGCCGCCTCGCCCCCCAGCAGCAGTACGCGCGGCCGGCGGTCCGGATCGTCGAGCATGCCCTCCTCCACCAGCTGCTCCGCATACGTCGGCGTGACATCGAGGACGTCGATGCCCACGTCGGCGATGTGCCGCGTCATCGCCGCCGCGTCACGGCGTACCTCGTCACCGATGACATGCAGTTCATGACCGGCCACCATCCACAGCAACGCCTCCCAGGAGGTGTCGAAGGACAGCGCCGCGGTCAGGGCCACCCGAAGCCGCCGCCCGTCGCCGGACGCCTCGGCCCGGGCGATGACTCCGTCGCGGTGGAAGGCGTAGAGGTTGCGCATCGCCGCGTGGTCGGTCAGTACGCCCTTCGGCTCCCCGGTCGAGCCCGAGGTGTAGATGACGTACATCGCGCTTGCGGGGTGCACCTCCAGGCCGAGGTTCTGCGGGGATCCCCCGGCCGCCCCGGGGGCGGCGTCGTCCGTCAGGACCCGGGGGAGGTCTCCCAGCGGCAGCAGGGATGCGGTACGGCAGTCGGTGAGCACCAGGACGGGGTTCGCGTCGCGCAGCAGACGGGTGACGCGTTCCGCCGGATAGGAGATGTCGACGGGGACGAACGCCGCCCCGGCCTTGAGGACGGCCAGCATCGCCACCACGGAGTCCGCCGACCTGGGCAGCGCCAGGGCCACCACCCGCTCCGGTGCGGCACCCCGGTCCCGCAGCCGGCGGGCCAGCCGGTTGGCCCGGGCGTTCAGCTCGGCGTAGGTCAGCCCGGTGTCCTCGAAGACCACCGCCGTCTCCAGCGGTGTCCGCGCGGCCCGGTCCTCGAACAGCTCAGGGAGGGTCTGCCGCGGTGTGGGCAGTACGGTGTCGTTCCACTTCACCAGCACCCGGTGGTGCTCCTCGGCGGACAGCGGGTCCACCGCGCTCACCGGAGCCGACGGATCTGCCGCGAGCTGCTCCATCACGCGCGTCAGGGCGGCCGCGATGTCCTCGACCGTTTCCCGGTCGAACAGGTCCGTCGCGTACTCCAGCGAGCCGCCGATCCCCGCAGGCCGGCCGGTGGCGTCCCGTCGTTCCTGGAAGTCCACGGTCAGGTCGAACTTCGCGATGTCCCAGTCGACCGGCTGTTCGGCGCATTCGAGCCCCGGCAGGACTACGGCCGGTCCCTGGCCGATCTCCAGCGTCAGCATGACTTGGAAGAGGGGGTGGCGGGCGAGTGAGCGGTCGGGGTTGAGTTCTTCCACCACTCGTTCGAACGGTACTTCTTGGTGTTCGTAGGCGGCGAGGTCGGCTTCCCGTACTCGTTCGAGTAGTTCTATGAAGGTCGGGTCGCCGGATACGTCGGTCCGTAGTACCAGTGTGTTGACGAAGAAGCCGACCAGGTCGTCCAGTGCTTCGTCCGAACGGCCGGCCACCGGTGTTCCCAGGGGAATGTCCGGTCCTGCGCCCAGACGGGACAGCAGTACTGCGAGACCTGCCTGTACGACCATGAACAGGGTGCATCCGCACCGGCGCGCCAGTTCCAGCAGGCGGCCGTGCAGAGCGGCGTCCAGCGTGACCGGCACCGCACCGCCCGCGTAGCTCGCCACCGCCGGGCGTGCGCGGTCGAACGGCAGCACCAACTCCCCGGGAACCCCCGCCAACACCTCCCGCCAAAAACCCACTTCCCCCGCGATGACACTTTCCGGATCATCCGGAGAGCCCAGCAACTCCCGCTGCCACACCGCATAGTCCGCATAGCGCAGGGGAAGCGGCGTCCACTGCGGGGCCGTTCCCGCGCACCGGGCGTCGTACGCCTGCGCCAGGTCCCGCAGCAGCGGCGCCCACGACCCGCCGTCGCACGCGATGTGATGCACCACGAGGCCCAGCACGTGCTCGTCCTCGCCGACCGCGTACAGCACGGCACGCAGCGGTGGTTCGGCCGTCAGGTCGAAGACATGTCCGGCGGCCCCGGACAGGGCCCCGGCGAGTTCGCCCTCGCTGATCCCGGTGACCACCAGCTCCGGTGTCCCGGGCCCGGGGTCCAGCACCTGCTGCACCGGCTCGCCCCCGACCTCGGGGAACACGGTCCGCAGCAGCTCGTGCCGGTCGATCACGTCGGCCAGCGCTCCCGCCAGGGCGGCGCGGTCGAGGGTCCCGCGCAGCCGCACGGCCAACGGACAGTTGTATGCCGGGCCCGTCTCGACCATGCGGTTGAGAAACCACAGCCTGCGCTGGGCGAATGACACCGGGAACACAAGATCTCCTCAAGGCTGTGTGCGCATGCGGCGCTGATGTTCGGACGACGATCAGACGGAGGAACGGCGCAGCGCGGGACGCGCTCGCGGGGCCTCGTTCAACCGGCCCGCCCGGAGGGCAACCGCCTCCGGTGTCCTCTCCACCTGTGCCTCGAAGGCCGTCTGGACGGCGTCGTGCCGGAGCGTCGCGGGCGGTGCGGCGTCGGTGAGGGGGCCGCCGAGCAGTTGTACGCGTTCCGCCGGGGTGAGGACGTCCAGGCGCGAGAGGGGGCGGCGGGGGCTGTCGGCTGCCTCCTCGAGGACGCGGCGCAGCCGTGCGGCGAGGGCGTCGACCGTGGTCCGGTCGAAGAGGCCGGTGCTGTACTTGATCACTGCCCGGAGGCCGTCCTGGCACTCGGTGAAGCGGAAGGCGAGGTCGAATTCCGTCACCGGGAAGTCGACCTCGGTGGTGCGGCTGTCCCGCCCGGTCAGCTCCAGTGCGGGACCCGTTCCGCGTTCCAGCGTGTACATGACCTGGAACAGCGGATGGCGGGCCGGCGACCGCAGGGGGTTGAGCTCCTCGACCACCCTCTCGAAGGGCACGTCCTGGTGTTCGTACGCGGCGAGGTCCGTTTCCCGGACGCGGGACAGCAGTTGCGCGAAGTTCGGATCGCCGGAGAGGTCGGTGCGCAGGACCAAGGTGTTGACGAAGAAGCCGACGAGGTCGTCCAGCGCCTCGTCCGCCCGGCCTGCCACCGGTGTGCCCACGGGGATGTCCGTACCGGCGCCGAAGTGCGACAGCAGCACTGCCAGACCCGCCTGCAGCGCCATGAACAGCGTGCAGCCGCTCTCCCGTGCCAACTCCATCAGCCGGGCGTGCAGTGCGCCGTCCAGTTCCACCGGAACCGAGCCGCCCGCATAGCTAGCCCTGGATTTCGCACGTGCATCGCTGGAGGGGCTGAGTGTCGCTCCTTCGGTGCTTGAGGTGATCGATCTGGTGACGAACATCCCGCCAAACCGCTCGGAAACGCCAGATATCCGGGCAGCAAATCGGCGCATGCGAAATCCAGGGCTAGCGACGGCCGGGCGGGGCCGGTCGAATGGCAAGGCGAGTTCCGCGGGGATGCCGGCGAGTTCTTCCTGCCAGAAGCCGAGCTGCTGGGACAGCAGACTCCCCGGGTCGTCCTCCGTGCCGAGGAGCTCGCGCTGCCACAGGGTGTAGTCGATGTAGCGGACCGGCAGCGGTTCCCACTGTGGGGACCGGCCGGTGTGCCTGGTCTCGTAGGCCGTGGCGAGGTCGCGCAGCAGAGGTTCCGTCGACCAGCCGTCGGTGGCGATGTGGTGGATGACAAGGGACAGCACGTGCTCTTCGGAGGAGATGCTGAAGAGCTCGGCCCGTACGGGGAGTTCGACGGTGAGGTCGAAGGCGTGCCCGGCTGCCTCGGCGAGTGCGCCGGCCAGCCGCTCCTCCGTCGTCCGCACGGTCTCCAGCCGCGGGCACCGGTCGAGGACCCGCTGCACCGGCTCGCCGTCGGACTCGGGGAACACCGTCCGCAGCAGCTCGTGGCGGCCGGCCACGTCGTCCAGCGCGGCAGCGAGGGCGGTACGGTCCAGCGGGCCGCGCAGCCGGAACGCCATGGGGGAGTTGTAGGCGGCGCCCGTCTCCACCATCCGGTTGAGGAACCACAGCCGACGCTGGGCGAAGGACACAGGGAACACAGGATCTCCTAGAGGTGCGCGTACTCGACGTCGGGGTCAGACGGACGAGCGGCGCAGCGCGGGGCGCGCCTTCGGGGCAGCGGTCAGGCGGGCGGCGACACCGGCCGGGGTGGGGTTCTCGAACACCTGGCGGATGCGCAGCTCCAAGCCGAGCTCCGCCCGGACCCGGCTGATGAGCCTGGTCACTTGCAGGGAGTGCCCGCCGAGGGCGAAGAAGTTGTCGTCGGGGGCGACGGATCCGACCTTGAGGACCTCGGCGAAGAGCGCGCACAGTGCTTGCTCCGTCGCGCCTTCACCAGTCCCTTCCGGCTGTGGCTCGGGTGACGTCGGGAGAGCCTCGTCGGTGACACGGGCAGCCGTGCGCGGGGACGGCAGTCCGTCGAGCGTGCTGAGCGGCCGGGCGGGTTCGGCGGCGACGCGACCAAAGAGCGTTTCGAGGTCCGTGGCCAGCTGCCGCGCGGTCTCCCGGGCGAACAAGGCGGTGGCGTAGGTCAGTTCGCCGTGCAGGCCGTCCGGTGTTCCGTCGCTGCCGTGACGTTCGGCCATGTCGAGGGTGAGGTCGAACTTGGCGACGTCGAAGGCGACCGGCTGGGAAGTGGCGGTCAGCCCGGGCAGGGTGAGGGTGTCGTCGGTGCCGTTCTGGAGTTGGAGCATGACCTGGAAGAGGGGGTGGCGGGTGGGGGAGCGGTCGGGGTTGAGGGCTTCGACGACGCGTTCGAAGGGCACGTCTTGGTGTTCGTATGCGGCGAGGTCGGTTTCGCGGACGCGGGCCAGCAGTTCCACGAAGTTGGGGTCGCCGGAGAGGTCGGTGCGCAGGACGAGGGTGTTGATGAAGAAGCCGACGAGGTCGTCGAGTGCTTCGTCCGTCCGGCCTGCGACCGGTGTGCCGATGGGGATGTCGGTACCGGTGCCGAGGCGGGACAGGAGTACGGCGAGGCCTGCTTGCAGCACCATGAACAGGGTGCAGCCGTTCTCCCTTGCCAACCCCGTCAGCCGGGCATGCAAGGCAGAGTCCAGCGCTACCGGAACCGAACTTCCCGCATAGCTCGCGACGGCCGGGCGGGGGTGGTCGAAGGGGAGCGCAAGTTCTGCGGGCGCGTCTACCAGTGTCTTCTGCCAGAAGCTCAGTTGGTGGTTGAGCAGGCTGTCCGGGTCGTCCTCCGTGCCCAGGAGTTCGCGCTGCCACAGGGTGTAGTCCACGTACTGCACCGGCAACGGCGCCCATGCGGGGGCGTTCCCCTGCGCGCGGTCCGCGTACGCCCGCGCCAGGTCCCGCAGGAGGGGTTCCATCGACCAGCCGTCGGAAGCGATGTGATGCAGCACCAGGAGCAGGATGTGCTCGTCCTCACCCAGCCGGAACAGCCGTACCTGAAGGGGGATTTCGAACGTCAGGTCGAAACGGTGGGCGACTGTCGCTGCCACGGACCCGCTCAGCTCCGCCTCGCTGACGTCCTCGATGACGAGGCGGGGGCGGGCCTGGTCCGGGGGCAGGACGCGAAGGGCCGGGTGGCCGTCCGCCTCGGGGAACAGGGTGCGCAGCACCTCGTGCCGTGCGACGACATCGCTCAGGGCCGCGGCGAGGGCGGTGTGGTCCGGGGCGCCGTGGAGCCGCACGGCGAAGGGCATGTTGTAGTTGGCGGCCTTCTCCTCGGCCTGGTGGATGAACCACAGGCGGTGCTGGGCGAAGGACAGCGGCGGGTGGTCGGGGCGCTGCCGCCGCAGGAGCGGCAGGCCGGCACGGTCGGCGGCCTTCGTCAGTTCGGCGAGCGCGGCGGGCGTCTGCGCCTGGAACAGGTCGCGCAGGCCCACCTCGACTCCGAGTGCCGTCCGGGCGCGGGAGATGAGGCGGGTGGCGAGGAGGGAGTGTCCGCCGAGGTCGAAGAAGCTGTCGTCGACACCCACTTCGGGTATGCCGAGCACTGCGGCGAAGAGTCCGGTGAGGATCTCTTCCTGTGGTGTGCGTGGTGCGCGCGATGCGGTTGTTGCTGTGTGGTCGGGGCGTGGGAGTGCTGCCCGGTCCAGCTTGCCGTTCGGTGTTACCGGGAGTGTCTCCAGGATGACGAAGGCGGACGGCACCATGTGGGCCAGCAGCGTGGACGCCAGCCGCCTGCGCAGTGCCGTCGCCTCCAACTCGTGGCCCGCCACCGGCACGGTGTACGCCACGAGCCGTTCGCCACCCGGGCCGTCTTCTCTGACGGATACTGCTGCCTGTGCCACTTCCGGTATCCGTGACAAGGCGGCTTCTATCTCGCCGAGTTCGATGCGGAAGCCGCGGATCTTGACTTGGTCGTCGGCTCGGCCGATGAATTCCAGGGCGCCGCCGTGTCCCCATCGGACGAGGTCGCCCGTACGGTACATGCGCTCGCCGGCCGCGAAGGGGCAGGCCACGAAGCGCTGTGCCGTCAACGCCGGGCGGTTGAGGTAGCCGCGGGCCAGTTGAACGCCGCTTACGTAGAGTTCGCCTTCGACGCCGGGGGCCACTGGTCGCAGCGCCGCGTCGAGGACGTAGACGCGGGTGTTGGCGAGCGGCAGACCGATCAGGGGTCGTTCGCTGTTCGCGGCGTCCCACCACAGGGCGTCGATCGTGCACTCGGTCGGGCCGTAGATGTTGTAGCAGAGCATGTCGTCCGCTTCCCTGACTCGTGTCCACAGAGCGGAGCCGGCCGCTTCGCCACCGACCTGGAGCACCCGGGGCCGGTGGCGTGCGTCGGCCAGCATGCCCTCCTCGATGAGCTGTTCGGCGTAGGTGGGTGTGACGTCGAGGACGTCGATGCCGGTCTCGGCGATGTGCCGCGTCATGGCGCCCGCGTCGCGGCGGATGTCATCGGCGATGACGTGCAGTTCATGGCCTGCGACCATCCACAGGAGCCCCTCCCAGGAGGTGTCGAAGGACAGAGAAGCCGTCAGCGCCACCCGCATCCGGCGGTCGCCGTGGGACTCCTCGGCTCGGGCGATGATGCCGGCGCGGTGGTGCGTGTAGAGGTTGCGCAGGCCCGCGTGGTCGATGACCACGCCCTTGGGACGGCCGGTGGAGCCGGAGGTGTAGATGATGTACGCCGCGTTGCCCGGCAGTACCTCGCGACCGAGGTTGCCGGCCGGCTGTTGCGCGGTCGCCGGATCGTCCGTGAGTACGTGGTGTGCGCCGGGGGCGGGCGGCAGGGCGGCGACCGTGGCGGAGTCGGTGACGACGAGGGCCGGTGCCGCGTCCTGCAGGAGCAGGGCGATGCGCTCCGCCGGGTACTCCAGATCGACGGGGACGGACGGCGCGCCCGCCTTAAGGACTGCGAGGAGTGCCACGATCGATTCGGCGGACCTCGGCAACGCCAGCGCGATGACGCTCTCCGGCCCGGCACCGCGCTCGGCCAGTGCGTGGGCCAGGCGGTTGGCCTTCGCGTTGAGCTCGGCGAAGGTCAGCGCGGCGCTCTCGTGGACGACCGCCGTGGCATCGGGAGTGCGCGCCGCCTGGGCCTCGAACAGCTGCGGAAGCGTCGCTTCGGGGGTGGGCAGTGTGACGTCGTTCCAGTGGACCAGGATCCGCTCGCGGTCCTCGGCGGACAGCGGTTCCGCCTCGCTGACGGGGCGGCGCGGGTCGGCGGCCAGTTGTTCCAGCACCCGGACGAGGCTCGCCGCCATGTTCCCGGCGGTCTCCGTGTCGAAGAGGTCCGTCGCGTATTCGAGTGCGCCACTGACCCCGGCGGGCGCGCCTTCGGCGGTGCGGTGTTCCTGGAAGTCCACGGTCAGGTCGAACTTCGTGGTGTCCCAGCTGACCGGCCGTTCCTCGGCCCCGACGCCGGGCAGGTTCAGGGTCGTGCCGGGGCCGCTCTCCAGGGTCATCATGACCTGGAAGAGGGGGTGGCGGGTGGGGGAGCGGTCGGGGTTGAGGGCTTCGACGACGCGTTCGAAGGGCACGTCTTGGTGTTCGTATGCGGCGAGGTCGGTTTCGCGGACGCGGGCCAGCAGTTCCACGAAGTCGGGGTCGCCGGAGAGGTCGGTGCGCAGGACGAGGGTGTTGATGAAGAAGCCGACGAGGTCGTCGAGTGCTTCGTCCGTCCGGCCTGCGACCGGTGTGCCGATGGGGATGTCGGTACCGGTGCCGAGGCGGGACAGGAGTACGGCGAGGCCTGCTTGCAGCACCATGAACAGGGTGCAGCCGTTCTCCCTTGCCAACCCCGTCAGCCGGGCATGCAAGGCAGAGTCCAGCGCTACCGGAACCGAACTTCCCGCATAGCTCGCGACGGCCGGGCGGGGGTGGTCGAAGGGGAGCGCCAGCTCCGCCGGTGCACCCGCCAGCGCTTTTCGCCAGAAGCCCAGTTGGCGGCTCAGTATGCTGTCCGGGTCGTCCTCCGTGCCGAGGAGCTCGCGCTGCCACAGGGTGTAGTCGATGTAGCGGACCGGCAGCGGTTCCCACTGTGGGGACCGGCCGGTGTGCCTGGCCTCGTAGGCCGTGGCGAGGTCGCGCAGCAGAGGTTCCCACGACCAGCCGTCGGTGGCGATGTGGTGGATGGCCAGGACCAGGTGGTGCTCGTCCGGGCCCGCTGTGAGCAGGGTGGCCCGGAAGGGGACTTCGACGGCCAGGTCGAAGGCACGCGTTGCGGCGGAGGCGGCCGCGCTGGCGAGGTCCGGCTCGGGGCGATCGATGACGATGAGGCCGACACCGGTCGCGTCCGCGGGCAGCACCGTCTGGCGGGGCGCGCCGGCGGACTCGGGATAGACCGTGCGCAGCGTTTCGTGGCGCGTGACGATGTCGCCGAGCGCGGCGCGCAGGGCGTCCACGTCGATCCGTCCGCGCAGTCTGGTCTCCCTCATGCAGTGGTAGTCCGGGGTGTGGCCTTCGAGGCGGTTGAGGAACCACAGCCGGAGCTGGGCGAAGGACAGGGGCAGCTCCTCGGGCAGGGGCATGGGGCGCAGCGGGGGCCGCGCCTGCCGTGCGCTGCCGGCCCGTGCGGCGAGTCCCGCGACCGTGGGGTCGGCGAACACCTCGCGGATGCCGAGCTCGACGCCGAAGGCCCTGCGGGCTTGGGTGACGAGTCGCATGGCGAGGAGGGAGTTGCCGCCCAGGGCGAAGAAGTCGTCCTCGGCGCCCACCTCGGGCAGGCCCAGCACGCCGGCGAAGAGACCCGCGAGGATCTCCTCCCGTCCGGGGCGGGGCCTGCGGCCGCCGCGCGCGGCGCCGTGGTCGGGGACGGGCAGGGCCTTGCGGTCCAGCTTGCCGTTGGCGGTCACCGGAAGGGCGGCCATGACGACCACGGCGGACGGCACCATGTGCTCCGGCAGGACCTCGGCCAGTTCCTTCCTCAGCCGGGCGGGCCGGAGTTCGGCGCCGGGGGCGGGCACCACATAGGCGACCAGGCGCCGGTCGCCGGGCCGGTCCTCGCGGACGACGACGGCGGCCCGGGCGACGCCGGTGCAGCGGACGGCCGCGGTCTCCACCTCGCCGAGTTCGATGCGGAATCCCCGGATCTTCACCTGGTCGTCCGCGCGGCCGAAGAATTCCAGGATGCCGTGGCCGGTCCAGCGTACGAGGTCGCCGGTCCGGTACATGCGGGCGCCGGGTTCGAACGGGCAGGCGACGAACCGCTCCGCGGTCAGGGCCGGCCGGCCGACGTAGCCGCGGGCCAGCTGGACGCCGGTCACGTAGAGCTCGCCGGTGGTGCCGGGGGCCACCGGTCGCAGCTGGCCGTCGAGGACGTAGGCGTGGGTATTGGCGGCGGGGCGGCCGATGGGGACGGTGGTCGCCGCCGGGTCGGGGCGGCAGGGCCACAGGGTCACGTCGACGGAGGCCTCCGTGGGCCCGTAAAGGTTGTGGAGCTCCACTCCGTCGAGGGTGTCGAAGAACGCTGCCTGGGTCTCGGGCGGGAGTGCCTCGCCGCTGCACACGACCCGGCGGAGCGTGCTCGCGGTGGCGCGGGCGGCCGGTTCCTGGAGGAAGGCGCTGAGCATCGAGGGGACGAAGTGGGCGGTGGTGACGGATTCCCGGGTGATGAGACCGGCGAGGTAGGCGGGGTCCTTGTGGCCGTCCGGCTCGGCGACGACGAGCGCGGCACCGGTGATCAGGGGCCAGAAGAACTCCCACACCGACACGTCGAAGCCGCTCGGTGTCTTCTGGAGGACGCGGTCGTCGGCGGTGAGGGCGTACTCCTCCTGCATCCACAGCAGCCGGTTGACGATGGCCGCGTGCGGAACCAGAACGCCCTTGGGGCGGCCGGTCGACCCGGAGGTGAAGATCATGTAGGCCGGGTGGTCCGGGGTGAGCGGGGTACGCCGTGGGGGGACGGCCGGAGCGGTGGACGACGGCCCGTCGAGGACGAGTCTCGGGACCGGGCCCGGCGGCAGGCTCCGCCCCACGTCGCCGGTGGTGATCAGCAGGGCCGGTGCCGCGTCGGCCAGTATGCCCTCGATCCGCTGCGCGGGCTGGCCCTGGTCGATCGGCAGATAGGCGGCGCCTGCCTTGATCACCCCGTACAGGGCCACGACGAGGTCGGCCGAACGCGGCACAGCTACTGCCACGACGTCCTCGGGGCCGATGCCCCGTGCGGTCAGCAGCCCGGCCAGGCGGGTCGCCCGGGCGTCCAGGGCGGCGTAGCTGAGGCGTTCGTCCTCGAAGACCACGGCGGTCGCGTCCGGGGTCCGGGCGACCTGGGCCTCGAACAGCTTCGGCAGGGTGGTGCGGGGCAGTGGCCGCGCGGTGTCGTTCCACGCCCACAGGACGCGGTCGCGCTCGTCCCCGTCGAGAGGGTCGAGCTCTCCGAGGGTGCGGCCGGGGTCGACGGCCCACTGCTCCAGGAGCCGTGCGAGCCGGGTGGCGAGCCGCTCCACCTGTGCCCGGTCGATGAGCTCGCCGCGGTAGTTCAGGCGCACCTCGAGCCGGGCTCCCGGTTCGACGACCAGGGTGAGCGGGAAGTGCGTCGGAGTGTCCCGGAACCTGATGGACACGTCGAGGTCCCGGCCTGGCAGGGCGGGGGAGGCGTTCACCGGAAAGTTGTCGATGACCACGTTGGTGTCGAACAGCGGCCCCTGGAGGCCGGCGGTGCGCTGGATGTCGGTCAGGGACCGGTGATCGTGCTCCAGGAGCCCCATGCGCTGGTCCTGGAGCTGCTCGCCCAGGGCGCGCAGGGAGAGGCCGGGAGCGAGCCGGGCGCGGACCGGAACGGTGTTGATGAGCAGGCCCACCATGGTGTCGGCCCCGGGGAGTTCGGGGCTCCGCCCGCTGACGGTGCAACCGAACACCACATCGTCGCGGCCGGTGACCTCGCCGAGCACCACCGCCCAGGATGCCTGGAAGACGTTGCTGAGCAGCACCCCGGACCGGCGGGCCCGCTCCACGAGGGCCGTGCCGGTGGCTTCGGCGAGCCGCACGACGATGTTTTCGGCCGTCGTCCCCGCCGGGTGCGTCGCGGCTCGGCCCGGCGGGGCGATGAGTGTGGGGTCCTGAAGCCCGGCCAGTGTCGTGCGCCAGGCGTGTTCGGCCGCCGGCCGGTCCCGTCCGGCCAGCCAGAGCAGGTGGTCGCGGTAGGGGCGGGCCGGGGGCAGGAGGGACACCTCCACCCGCGGTGCGGGCCCGGAAGACTCCTGCGCGTACAGGGCGAACAGCTCGTCGAAGAGGATGGTGAACGACCAGCCGTCCACCACGATGTGATGAGCCGTCAGGATGAGCCGGTGGTGCCGGGGAGCCAAGGTGATCAGGGTGTGGCGCAGCAGGGGCGGCTTGCCGAGGTGCACGCCGAGCGCCCGGTCCTGGTCCGCCAGTTCATCGGCCCGCGTCTCGGCGGGTCCGGAGCCGAGCTGCCGCAGGTCGATCTCGTGCCAGCTCACGGGGACGTCCCGGTGGACGACCTGGACCGGCTCACCGGTCTTGCGGTGGGTGAATCCGGTTCGCAGTGCGGGATGGCGGGCCATCAGGGCGGCGGCCGACGCCTTCAGCCGCGCCGCGTCGAGTTCGCCGTGCAACTCGACGACGTACTGGTCGATGTAGAGGCCGCGCTCCTCGTGGTCGAGCCGTGTGTGGAACAACAGCCCTTCCTGGAGCGGAGTCAGCGGCAGGATGTCCTCGATCTCCGGCTGCTTCACGCCCACGTCCCACCTTCGATGCCGCGCACGATCTCGTCGAACTCGTCCTGGTCGATCACCGGCAAGGCCCCCTCGCCCGGTCCGGGGTCCTGTGCGCTGGGTGATCCGGCGATCTTGGCGAGGGCCTCGACCGTGCGGTGCAGGAAGATCTCTTGAGGGGTGATCACCAGGCCGGACTCGCGTGCCCTGGAGGCCAGTTGAATGGAGATGATGCTGTCCCCGCCGAGCTCCACGAACGAGTCGTCGACGCCGACCGAGGCGAGGCCGAGCACCTCGGCGAAGACCGCGCACAGCAGCTGCTCCCGCGGAGTGCTCGGCCCGCGGCCCGGGGTACCCGCGCGGAGGTCCGGGGCAGGCAGGGCCTTACGGTCGAGCTTCCCGTTCGGGGTGAGCGGCAGTGATTCCAGCGGTACGAAGGCGGCGGGGACCATGTGTTCCGGCAGCCGTTCGCGCAGGTGCTCACGGAGCGCGGAGACCAGCGAGCCCACCCGGCGGGAGCCGACCGGGTCGTTGGCGTACGCGGCGAGCGGCACACCGCCCGGTGCGGTGCGGCGGTAGGCGGGCACCGGATCGGCCACCGCGTCCGTGCGGCCCGAGGCGCCCGCGTCGACGAACAACGCCTCCATGGCACCGGTGTGAGCGGCGGCCCCGCAGGTGACGGCGGTCCGGTATCCGAGCCGCTCGCCCAGCTGGTACAGCTCCTCGGCGTCCACGCCGTCGAGCGGCCCCTGGCCGCGCAGTACGGCCAGTACGGCTTCGGAGTCCTCGCCGGCGTCCAGCATGCGCAGCGCGGCCAGTTCACCGGCGAGGCCGAGGTGCGGCACCCCGGTCACCCGCAGCGCGGCCGGACGGCGGGAGCCGAGGAACGCGGCCACCTCCGCGACGGACGCGAGCTCGCCGCCCCAGCGCAGTACGGTCTCCTCGGCTGGGACGAGCGGTGCCCGGGGGCGCTTGTGCAGGACCGCGTCATAGCGATGGCGGGAGAGCTCGTTGTGGTAAAGGCCCCGCTTGAGCTGGATGTCGACGGCCGCCACCTCGTCCGAGCCCTCGCCGAACGCCGCGAAGAAGTCTGGGTCGACCAGAAGCTCCTTCTCCATGACCAGGGCCTGTTCGACCGCCCGGCGCACCGCGTCCAGACCCGTGTCACCGCCACGCCGGTGCAACTCGACGGCGGTCATGAGGCAGCGGTGCAGCCGCAGATTGCGGACGTCCCCGACGAAGAGCCGGCCCCCGGGGGCGAGCAGCCCGATCGCCCGCTCGATGACCTCCACGAGGTAGTCGGCGTTCGGGAAGTGCTGAAGAACCGAGTTGAGGATGATGGTGTCGAAGTAGTCCTCCGGCAGACCGTCGACCACATGGGCCGCCTGGGCCCGCAGTTCGACCTTCCCCGCCAGATGCGGCTGTCCGGCGAGACCCTCTCGAAGTCCGTCGATGACCTCCACGGAGAAGTCGGTGCCCCAGTACGCCTCACAATGCGGCGCCAGATGGGCCAGGATGAGGCCGTTGCCGACTCCGAGCTCCAGAACCCGACGCGGTCCGAGCGAACGAACGCGGTCCAGGATGTAGCCCCGCCAGACGCGCATCTGTTCCAGCGGGATGGGGGTGCCGTCGTAGACGCTGGTCCATACGGCGAAGTTCTCGCCGAACTCGCCCGCAGTCGCTTCGTCTCGGTAGACGTCCTCGTAGACGCTCAACCACTCCTGGACTTGCCGGAGTTCACTCGCCTCGTCGCGCTCGGCTCGCCCGGTGGGCACGACATAGGCGACCAGGCGCGGCTCGCCAGGGGTATCCTCGCGGGCCACCACGGCGGCCTGCGCGACATGGTCGTGCTCGGCCAGGACGGCCTCGATCTCCCCGGGCTCGATCCGGTGACCGCGCACCTTCACCTGCTGGTCGCTGCGCCCCAAGTACTCCAGTTCACCGTCCGTCCCCCAGCGCGCGAGGTCGCCGGTCCGGTACATCCGGCTGCCGGGCCCGCCGAACGGGTCGGCGACGAAGCGCTCGGCCGTCATTCCCGGCCGGCCCAGATAGCCGCGGGCCAGACCGGCCCCGGAGACGTAGAGCTCGCCGGGGACCTGGGCAGCGACCGGGCGCAGGGCCTTGTCCAGGACGTGGACGAGGGTGCCGCGCAGCGGACGGCCGATGGCCGGGCTTCCGAGCCGGTCGCCGAGACGCGCCGCCGTGGACCAGATCGTCGTCTCGGTCGGACCGTACAGGTTGGTCACCTCGCTGCCGGTCGTGGCCATCGTCGCGGCCAGGTCGGGAGGCAGTGCCTCACCGCCGACGAGCATCCGGAGCCCGCGCAGCGCCTTCGGAGCGTGGGTCAGCAGGAGACGCCACAACGACGGGGTCGCCTGGAGGACGGTGCCTCCGGCCGAGGTCACCAGGCCGGCGAGCGCCGCCGGGTCGCGTACCACGTCCCGGTCGGCCAGCACCACGGCGGCGCCGGAGACCAGAGGCAGGAAGATCTCCAGGGCCGCGATGTCGAACGACAGGGTCGTCACCGCGACCAGCCGGTCCTCGGACGTCAGAGGGAACCGGGTGGACATGTCGGTGAGGAAGGCGTCCAGCGCGGAGACAGGGACGACGACGCCCTTGGGCAGGCCGGTGGAGCCCGAGGTGTGGATGACGTACGCGGGGTGCCTGGGGTCGCACGGCAACCGGAGATCCGCCGCGGCCGGGTCGGAGCTCGGACGGTCCGCGAGCAGGAGCCGGCACTCCGGGCCGTCCAGGACGATCCTGCGGGGGCCGTCCTCGGCGGTCGGCAGGGCACCCGCCGCCGCACGGGTGGTCAGCACCAGGTGAGGGGCGGCGTCGGCCAGCGTGAAGGCGATCCGGGCGGCCGGGTGTTCCGGGTCGACCGGCATGTAGGCCGCTCCGGTCTTCCGCACGGCCAGGAGCGCCGCCACCATGTCCACGGAGCGCGGAACGGCCACGGCCACGAACCGCTCCGGTGCGGCGCCGTGCTTGACGAGCAGACGGGCCAGCCGGTTGACCCGGGTGTTGAGCTCCTCGTAGGTCAGCTCGACGTCTCCGGCCACGACCGCAGTGGCGCTCGGGGTGCGGGCAGCCTGACGCTGGAACGCCTCGACGAGGCGAATGCCGTTTGGGGCCGGGTCGCGGCCGACTTCGTGGTGTGTGGGGCGGTCGGCGCCGTCGCCGTCGTGCTGGTCGATGGGCATGTCACATCACTTTCTGGAGCAGGCCGGTCGGCCGGAGGGTCGAGGCTCGGCGGGCGGCATCGGTCAGCCCCTGGATCGGGGAGGTGCCGCCGGTCATCCGCTCAGGCCGCCTGTCTTCGGGTCCGTGTGCCCGGTGGCCGGGGTGCGCGGCTGTCCGAGCGGAGCCTTGAGTGCCGCAATGCGGTCCGGGAGGGTCCGCCAGACCTCGGGGGTGTAGAAGTGGCCGCCGGGCAGCACGTCGTGCCGGTGGGCGGCGGTCGTGAGGGCGCCCCAGCGGGTCCCGGCGTCGTCGCCGACGACCGGGTCACCGGCGCCGGAGAGG
Organism: Streptomyces sp. H27-D2; assembly: GCF_035828615.1. NCBI lineage: Bacteria > Bacillati > Actinomycetota > Actinomycetes > Kitasatosporales > Streptomycetaceae > Streptomyces > Streptomyces sp. H27-D2. The sequence goes on from NZ_JAYMZR010000082.1 coordinate 24,452, forward strand.
ACCTGGAGGGGGACGGTGGTCCTCGCCCCGGTGTACGTGAAGGTGTCGCGGACCCGGATGTCGGCGCGCATCAGCTCCACGGCCATTTCCGTCAGGTCCTCGTCGCCGAGGACGTGCGCGGGCAGCAGCCCGTGGGTGCTCATCCAGGTGAGGAGTTCGTCGTCCGTGCCGCGCCGGTCGGGGAACCGGTCGCGCGCGGTCAGGCCGCGGTCCGGGGCGTTGCACGAGGACACGACCAGTGCTTCCGGCAGGGGGGCGCCCGCCGCCGCGAGCCGGGTGGTCACGTCGAAGGCCATCCAGCCGCCCATGCTGTGCCCGAAGAGGACGTACGGGACGCCGGTCGTCGTGGCGGCGCGGACGACGTCCTCGGCGAGGGCGTCCCAGCTGTCGGCGAAGTCCTCGGCGAAACGCCCCTCGCGGCCGGGGTAGCAGACGGCGAGGAGATCGGTGGCGGGCGGCATCATCGCGGCCCACTCGTGGTAGGCGGCCGTGCCGCCGCCGCAGAAGCCGAGGCACACCAGGGCCCGCTCCGCCTGCCCGGTCCGTTTCAGGGCGACCAGCGTGGTGGCCGGTGCGGCGCTCATGCCGTCCTCCCCGCGCGCAGCGATGCGGCGTGCTCGGCGAGGTCGCGCAGGCGCGGGTGCCGGTAGATGTCCTTCGTCGGCATGACGACGCCGATCCGTTTCTTGAGCCGGGAGACGACGCGCAGCGCCACCAGGGAGTGGCCGCCGAGGGCGAAGAAGTCGTCGTCGGGGCGGATGTCGTCGCGGCCGAGGACCTCCGCCCACACCCCGGCGATCAGTTCCTCGATCTCGCCGTCGAGACCGTCGGGACCGTGGACGTGGAGACCGTGGACGTGGAGACCGTCGGGCCCGGGGCCAGAGCAGTCCGTACCGGCATCGGGCTCCGGCAGGGCATGGACGTCGACCTTGCCGTTGACGGTCATCGGCAGGGCGTCCAGGGCGACGAACGCGGCCGGGACCATGTGGCCGGGCAGCGTCGTCGCGGTGTGCGCGCGCAGTTCCCCGGCCGTGAGAGCCGTGCCCGCCGCGGGCACGTAGTGGGCGACGAGCGCGGGCTCACCCGGCCCCTGGCGTACGGTCACCACCGCGGTGACCACGCCGGAGCAGGAGCGCAGGGCCTCCTCGATCTCGCCGAGCTCCACCCGGAACCCGCGGACCTTGACCTGGCGGTCGGCGCGGCCGAGGAACTCCAGGACACCGGTGGCGCTCCGGCGGACCTGGTCGCCGGTGCGGTACATCCGCGACCCGACCGCGGCGAAGGGGTCGGCGACGAAGCGCTCGGCAGTGAGCGCCGGCCGGCCGGTGTAGCCGCGTGCCAGGCCCGGTCCGGCGAGGTAGAGCTCACCGGCGGTGCCCGTCGGCGCGGGGCGCAGCGCGGGGTCGAGCACGTACGCCCGGACCTGGGGCAAGGGGACGCCCAGGTGCGGTCCGTCGCCCTCGACGCGGGCGACCGTGGCGTCGACGGTGGCCTCGGTGGGTCCGTAGAGGTTGAACGCCTCGATCCGGCCCTCGGCGTAGGCGTCGGCGAGGGTGCGCCACATGCGCGGTGGGATTGGCTCGCCGCCGATCAGCAGGCGCAGCATCCGCTGCGGCGGGGTCCGCGGCAGCAACTGGGCGGCCAGGGCTTCCCAGTGGGAGGGGGTGAGGTCAAGGTCGGACACCTCGTGGCCGGCCAGCAGCGCTGCCAGCCGGTGGGGGTCGGTGCGGTCCTCGTCGTCGAGGACGACCAGGGTGTCGCCGCGGCACACGCGGACCCACTGCTGGACGGAGGCGTCGAAGGACATGCTCGCGTTCCAGGCGACGACCCGGTGGCCGGCCGCGTACACGCCGCAGTGCTCCAGGCCGGCGGTGAGGGCGGCGACGCCGCCCCGGCTGACCTCGACGCCTTTGGGGCGGCCGGTCGAGCCGGAGGTGTAGATGACGTACGCCGCGTCGAGGGCGGCCGGTTCCACCGGGGCCGTGGGTGTCGCGCCGGTGACGCCGGGGGCGAGGACCGGCACACCGGTGAGCCAGGAGGGCGCCGCGTCGTCGGTCACCAGCGCGCGGAGGTCCGCGTCGGTGGCGATGTGGCTGAGCCGCTGGTGCGGGTAGGCGGGGTCGAGGGGGACGTACGCCGCTCCCGCGCGCCAGACCGCCAGCGGGGCCACGACCCAGTCCACGCCGCGGGGCACGCTCACGCCGACCCGGTCGCCCCGCCCGATGCCCAGGGCCCGTAGACGGGTGGCGAGATCTGCGGCGTGGGCGTCCAGCTCGGCGAAGGTGAGGGTGCCGTCCGGCCCGATGACGGCCGTACGGTCCGGGGTGGACCGGACGGTCCGGCGGAACCGGGCCACCGGGTCGGCGGGCAGAGGCAGTTCACGGGCCTCAGCCATGTGAGGCCACCGCCTCGGCGGCGGGCCGCGGCGCGTGGGCGGCGGCCTCGACGGTGGGCCGGCAGTCCGCGAGCTCCACGGGGGCGCCCATGGCCACCACGATGCGCCGGTCGCCGCGGAAGGGGTCGCGGCCGTGGGCGGCCAGGACATTGTCGACGAGCAGCAGGCCGCCCGCTTCCCACGCCCTGCGCACCGCGGCCGCCTCGTACGCGGCGCTGATGGTGTCCAGCTCGTCTCGGGTGAGCGGCGGGCCGTCGCCGAAGGCCGTGTCGAAGGGCAGGCCGTCGTGGCCGAACTCCTCCACGAGCGTTTCGCGGAGCTCCTCGTCCAGCGACCACTGGCTCCAGAACGCGAGGTGGTTGAACCACACCTCCTCGTCGGTCCCGGGGTGGCGGACGATGCCGGGGCGCAGCTGGGTGGTGCGGAGGTTGCCGTCCTCGTCCCATGCGCAGGAGATGAGGTTCTCGGCGCAGTAACGTTCCACGTCGGCCCGGGAATCGGCGGCGAACGCAGATCGCCAGTCGGTGGAGATGTGATCGGAGTAGGCGCGCTTGAGGAGCCAGCCCTGGGTCCGCATCCGCTCCACCAGGTGCGCGGGGAGGCCGCGCAGGACGCCGCGGCAGTCGGCGACGGGGGTGGCGCCGCCCTGCTCGGGGGCGGTCAGGCAGCCGAAGAGCAGCAGCCCGGGGAAGGTGAGGGTGTAGCTGTTCTCGTTGTGCATTCCGATCGCCTGGGCGGCCGGCAGGTCCGTGGAGGAGTAGACGCCGCCGCCGAAGTCGCTGCGGGGCGTGGCCTTCTCCCGGTAGGGGGTGCGCTGCGGCAGGAGCAGGTCGCGGACGCGGGCGAAGGTCTCCACGCTGTGCACGGGCAGGCCGCGTACGTACACGGCTCCGTGCTCCCGCAGTCCGGCGCGCAGCGCCTCGTGCACGGACTCTAGCCAGGCGAGGGCGTCCCCGATGTCCGCCATGGGCGGTGCCGCGAGGGTGGCGGGGCTGCCGGGCTCCACGGTCCAGAGCCCGTTCATCGCGGGCTGCCGGAGGAGCGGTGGCGGATCTCCAGGGTGCAGCACTTGACGCTGCCGCCGCCCTTGAGGAGCTCGGACAGGTCGATGCCGATGGGCTCGAAGCCGCGGGCGGCCAATTTGGCGGCCAGGGTGGTCGCGGCCTGCGGGAGGATGACGTGCAGGCCGTCGGAGACGGCATTGAGGCCGAAGGTCCAGGCGTCCGCCTCGTCGGCGATGATCGCGTCGGGGAACAGCTCCCGCAGCACTTGCCGGCTTTCGGGCGAGAAGGCTCCCGGGTAGTACATGATTTCGTCGTCGTCGAGCACGGCGAGCGCGGTGTCGAGGTGGTAGAAGCGCGGGTCGATCAGCGTCAGGCTGATGACGGGGACGCCGAACAGCTCCTGGGCCTCGGCGTGCGCGGCCGGTTCGGTGCGGAAGCCCGTGCCGGCCAGCACCCGGTCCCCGGCGACCAGGTAGTCGCCCTCGCCCTCGTTGGTGTGCTCGGCGGTCTTCACCACGATGTGGCCCGCGTTCCGGAACCACTGCTCGTACGCGGGGCCTTCTGCGGCCCGCTCCCGGTGCCGCAAGCGGGCGCCCAGGACCCGGCCGTCGTGGACGGTCGCGCCGTTGGCGGCGTAGACCATGTCAGGCAGGCCGGGGATCGGCTCGATCAGCTCGACGGTGTGGCCGAGGCTCTGGTGGAGGGCGTGGAGCCGCTCCCACTGGAGCACGGCCAGCGCGGTGTCGACGGGCTTGGCGGGGTCCATCCAGGGGTTGATGCGGTAGTCGACGGTGAAGTACGTCGGACGGCACATCAGGTAGCGCCGGGCGCTGGCCGTACGGGTGGGGTGCTGTGCGGACATGGTGGACCTTCTGGACGGGGAGCGGGTCAGGACTGCGGGGTGAGGGCGACCAGGGAGGCCGGGCGCATGTCGGTCCAAGTGCGCTCGATGTGGTCGAGGCAGGCGGCCCGGGTGTCCTTGCCGTGGGTGACGGTCCAGCCGGCGGGCACCTCGATGCTCGCGGGCCAGAGTGAGTGCTGGTTCTCCTCGTTCGTCAGCACCAGGTACTCGCTGTCGTCGTCCTCGAAGGGGTTGGCCATGGGAAGTCCCTTTCCGGTGTTTTCTCTTCATGCACTTGCGGCGCTACGGGCACGACGCCGTACCGGCACGGGTGTGCCGGGGGTACGGAGGAAGGGCCCGCCTACGCACCGGAGGTGATGTCTCCGTGCGTTGGGTCGGGCGGGCCCGTGGAGAGAACCGCCCCGATTCCCCCGTGGGGTCGTGGCGGTGCGGCGGGGTGGGGGCACTGCCCGGCGCGGTCTCTACGATGCCTGGTGGGTGTGCGGTCAGGCATCGTGGAAAACCACGAACACACTGCGGGCATATCGCCGGGGCGGCAGCCGGCAGGCGCGGTCGGGCAGGTGCGGTCATGTCCGGGCTGCGGGGAACGCGGTCATGTCCACCCTGCCCAGGTGGGCCGCGAGTTGGGTGCGGCGCGTCACGCCGAGTTTGCGGTAGGCGTTGGTGAGGTGGGTCTCCACGGTGCGGCGGGCCAGGTAGAGCTCCGCGCCGATCTCGGCGTTCGTCCGTCCTCGGACCGCCAGTTCGGTGATGCGCCGCTCCGCCCGGGTCAGCGTGGCGCTGCCGGCCGTGTCCCGCTGGGTCCGGCGGACACCCCCGGCCCGCAGAGCTTCCTCGGCGACCCGGACCAGGCGCCCGGTGACCTGAGCCGCGCCGGCGGTGGCCGCGGGCTCCGGCCGTCCGGCGGGTCCGGGGGCCAGCAGCCGCAACGCCAGGGAAAGGGCCTCGCACAGGTCGTCGCGGCCCTTGCGACCGCTCCCCGCGTCGATACGGGCGCGGCCGAGGTCGATCAGGGCTTCGATGAGTTCCACGGGTGCCGGTGCGGTCCTCAGCACGGCCACGGCCTCGCCGAGTGCCTCCAGCCCCCGGCGGCCGCCCACGGCCGCGGCACGGGCCCGTAGCGCTCGGCCGACCGTGCGGGCTGTTCCCCAGGTCCGTGCGTGGCGCAGCTCTTCCTCGGCGAGGTCCATGGCTCTCGCCGATTGGCCGAGCCTGACCAGGACCATGGCCGCGCCGGATCGCCAGGGGGTGGCCACGGGGCTGACGAAGTCGCGGGCGTCCTGTCCGGCGCCGCAGGAGAGATAGTCGTCGAGAGCGGCCTGCCAATGGCCTTCGGCCGTGTGCAGAAGGGCCCGGGCGTAGCGCAGTTCGTTCCATTCCCAGGAGCTGTCGGCGCTGTCCTCGTCGAGGGTGGCCAGCAGCCGCCAGGCGGGGGCCCGGTGGCCGAGCTCGTATTGCGCGAGGGCCACCATCGACACCAGGTGGGGCATGCGGACCCCCTGCCCGGTGCATGCGGCGAGGAGCGGGGTGTTCTCGGAGATGACCCGGCGGAAGTCACCGGCCCACAGGGCTGCCTCGGCCCGCACGCTGAGCAGGCACTGCCGTCCGACGTCCGTCAGGTCCGGGAGGGCGGGCGGCGCGGGGAGAGACCCCTCCGCCAGGGCCCGGGCCTCGTCCAGGCGGTCGGCCCATTGCAGCAGGGTGGCCGCGGATCCCAGCCAGCTGGTGCGGAGCCTGGGGTCCACGGGGGCCGCCAGCCGTGGCAGCACCCGCGAGAGGACCTCGGCTGCCGACAACTTGCCGTTCCCGGCCTCGTATTCGGTGACCAGTCCGCAGGCGAGCGGTTCGACGATGGCGGGGGCCGTCGCCGCCAGGTCACGCATGTGGGCGACGGCACTGCGCCACGCGGCCGCGTCGTGGGAGGCCATGACGGCAGCGGTGGTCTGCAGCACACGGACGAGTTCGCCGTCGTCCATGGCGCTGCCCACCTGGTGCATGATGCGAATGGCGGTGTCCGCGCGACCCCGGGCGACGAGGGCCGCGCCGAGAGCGGGCGCGACGGTGGCGCGTTCGTTGTGACCGGCATTGAGTTCCAGCGCCGCGCGCAGCCTGCGGATCGCGGCGTCGGCGCAGTGCGGCAACTCCAGGGCCCCGAGCCGCAGGACGAGCGCGGCCCGGCGGCCGGGAGGGAGCGGGCCGGTGAGGGCATGGCGGAGGTGGACGGTGGCCTCATCGACCATGCCGCCACGCGTGGCCTCCTCGGCGGCGTCCTCCAAGGACTGTGTCATCCACTCCTCATCGGGCCGGTCGATGTGGACCAAGTGAGCGGCGACGCTCATCGCGGGCGCGCCGCGCTCGTCGAGTAAGCGGGCGACGCGGCGGCGCAGTGCGTCCAGTTCGGCCGGGTCGGCTGCCGCGAGGGCGGCTTCGCGTGCCAGCGGATGGGAGAAGAGACGGCCGAGGCAGGAGGTGGCCGGGAGCGCGGCACGGCTCTCCGGGCCGAGACCGGCGGTCTCGTGGAGCAGGGCTTCGTCCAGCGCGGTGGAGCCGTCCGCGGTGATGGCGAGCGTGAGGGCCAGGCGGCGCGACCGCGAGTCGGCCCGGACCTGTATCCAGTGGGCGATCGCGTCGCGATAGCGGCTCCCCGCCAGATCGGACAGACGGCGGGGCAGCGCCCCTTCGCGGAGGCCGGAGAGGATGGCGCGCACCAGTGCCGGACTGCCGGCGCACGCCTGGACGCTCAGCTCGGCCCTGTCGGCGTCGTGTCCGAGGGCGCGGACAAGACGGGTGACGGCTGCCGGGCCGAGCGGGCGGAGCAGCACGGAGGTGCCCGTCGTCCCGGGCAGCGCGGTGGTGCCCTTCTCCTGGCACTCGGTGAGGACCAGGAGTACGGGCAGGGTGTCCACGCGGCGGGCCAGGTAGCCGATCCAGCGCCGTGATGCCGCGTCGGCGTCGTGCAGGTCGTCGACGGCCAGGAGTACGGGCTGCCGTTCGGCGGTGCGGGCGAGGTGGGTCACGAGACGGTGGAAGGTCCGTTGTTCCTCGGCGACCGGTGAGTCCGCGAAGGGGATGTACCCGGCCTCGGGGAAGAGCTGCCGTACGAGGGCGAAGGGGAAGGCCGATTCCTCCGGCGCACAGCGCGCGAGCAGGACACGCATGACGCCGTCCGCGGCCTCCCGCCGCACCACCTCTTCCAGCAGGGCGGTACGGCCCATGCCCGTCGCCGCGCCCAGCCTCAGCCAACGGCCGTTGCCGGACCGTGCGGACGCTCCGGCACTCGCGGCAGCTCCGAACGCTTCCTCACGTTCGAGAAGCACTTCCCCCACGCTCATCCTCATCTCGATGTGTACGGCGCCACTCGACTGAGCGCGCCGGTCGTGTCGACGCCGGACGCAGAGCCCGGCATCTCGTGGATCACGCAATTGGTCCGACTGCTGTGACCTGACTGATGGACAGGTGACGCGATCGGTTCCCCGTACATGTTCTTTGGCTGGGAAGGGACGCGTTCCCTGGTGCTGCCGGCCCGTCCTGTCCAGCGATTTTCGCAGGTCGGAGGCGTTTCCTTTGCGGCCATCTCATTTGGGTCGTTCGTGGGGATCGTTGAGAGGCTGGTGCCGGACGAGTCGTGGGAGTTGTTTCAGCGGGCGGTGCCGCAGGCGCCGACTCGGCCGCAAGGCGGTGGGAACCGACGGGTCCGAATCCGGTGGACCGGGGCAGGGCCGTGCCTCGGTTGATGCACTGCTCGGCCCGGTTCCCGCGTACGGGCCCGCGACCTTGGCCGTGACCTGAGCTTGACTCTGTCGGGGATCTTGGTGGCTGTCGAGTTCAGCTGCCCAGGGTTCGCCAGGAGGTGGGCCGTGGGATCTTGTGCTGGTCGAGGTAGTTCTGGAAGGCCGTCGGATGTCGGGGCGGAGGGCCTTCTTCGGCTGGCGGTAGTCCGCTGAGGCGTTCGATGTTGACGGCGATCGCGGTCAGGACATGCTGGACGTGGGCTTTGCTCTGGCCTCGGTAGCGGCAGCGGCGCATGCCGTGGCCGTGGGCGAACTCGTTGACCGTGCCTTCCACTCCGGAGCGAACGGCGTATCGGATCTTCCACTCGGGGGTCTGTTGCTCGGCGCGGACGCGGAGTTGCAGGTCTCGGAGTTCTCGTGGGGGAAAGCCCACGGTGCGGACGTTCTCCCGTGAGGTGGTGCATTGGGTGCGGGCGGGGCAGGGCTGACACTGGATCTTGCTGAATTTCGCCACGATCAGCGGGGCCGCGGTGGGTGAGGACGTCGGGTAGGGGCCGTGCCAGCCACGGCTGACCTGTCCTTGGGGGCAGGTGACCTGCTGGCGGTCGTAGTCGATGTGGAAGTCGTCGCGGGCGAAGCCGTCGGCTTGGCGATGTTGCCGGGTAGGGTTTCCCGGGAGGGGACCGATGACGGTGACCTGGTGGTCCCGGGCGGCTTGTTCCAGGTGGACCAGCGAGGTGTAGCCGCTGTCGACCAGGTGCTCGGCGGGCAGCAGGCCGCGGCGGTGCAGGCGGGTGTGGATGCCGGGCAGGACTTTACTGTCGTGTGTGGTGGCCGCGGTGGTGGCCACGTCCGTGATCACGTTGGGGCTGTCGGGAGCACACGTCTCGGTCAGGTGAGCGGAGAATCCCTTCCAGCTGATGATGTGTCCGTGACGTGCGTAGCGGGCCGAGGTGTCGTAGGGAGAGACGATCGCCCTGGACGAAGGCGGCAGCCCGGGCCCGTCTTCCGTCTCGGCGGTGCGCCAGCGCAGGTGTCCTGTGGCGTCGCGGTGGTAGTTCTGCGCCATGATCTGGCGCAGTGCCTGGACGCGGGGGCCGGACGCGCGGTCTGCTCCGTGCCGGTAGAGATGTTCCAGGAGCCGGATGGCGTCGTTGCCTGTGGCGAGGATCCTGGTCTTGGGCTTGGTGGGGTTCTTGCCCAGGCGGACCGGCCGGCCGTAGCGACGTCCCCACTCCTCGTCGATCAGCTCGTCCAGCAGGTGAGGGGAGGTGCCAGCGACTTCTTCCAGCGCGGCGCGTACCGCCTCGGTGATCAGCTCCAGGCGGGTCAGATCACGCGCCGCGGCCAGGACGTGGGTGGAGTCGGTGCGCTGCGTTGTGCGTTCGCCCACGAGGCCGGCCTCCTTGAGACGGGCCAGGGCAAGGTCCAGGAGGTGGTCGGCGCGGTCAACCTCGGTCAGCCGGTCACGGAAATCGGCCAGCACGCTGTGGTGGAAGCCGGGGTCGTCCAGCTCCATGGCGTGAAGTCGGCCCGGAGCGCGGTCCCGACCTTTCGGCCGGTCCGTTTCTCCGGACCGCTTCCCGCACCCGCCGTGCGCCTCTCAACGCAACGGGCGCTCCACAAGTCCCT
>NZ_JAYMZR010000083.1:0-33966 GCF_035828615.1 Streptomyces sp. H27-D2
ACGCCTGGTCAGCCGCGGCCTGCTCCTCGAACCCGAACCCGGCCTGTTCACCCTGCCCCGACCGACTCCCTCCACGCCACGCACCGACTCAACCTGAAGCCCGACGAAGCATCACAGAACACCCTCTCAGAGCGAGTACACAGCCCAGATTCTGGTCACCGGCACCGGTTACCTGAGCGAGCCGGCCGTCCCTTCGCTGCGAGGTCTCGAGGACTTCGAGGGAAAGGTGTTCCACTCCTCCCGCTGGGACCACCGACATGATCTGGCCGACAAGCGCGTCGCTGTCATCGGCACTGGCGCCTCGGCCATCCAGTTCGTACCGAAGATCCAGCCAGAGGTTGGGCAGCTGGACCTTTACCAGCGCACCCCGCCGTGGATCGGCCCTAAGAACGACAAGCCCACCAGCGCCTTGCAGGCCAATCTGCTGCGCAGTGTGCCTGGCTACCAGAACTTCCGGCGCAACTTCAACATGTGGGGCCGTGAGGTCCTCGCGTTCGTCATGGCCCGTCCCAAGGTGGCCGGGAAGATGCAGAAGATGGCCAGCGACCATCTGAAGAAGAGCGTCAAGGACTTAACGCTGCGGGCCCGGCTTACTCCGGACTACGTCATGGCGTGCAAACGGCTGCTGTTCTCAGACACGTACTACCCGGCCATCGAGCAGCCCAACGTTGAGCTCATTACCGACGGCATCGACCACGTCCGGCCGAAGTCCATCGTCACGGCTGACGGTCGGGAGCGCGAGGTCGACACCATCATCCTGGGTACCGGTTTCCGTGCCGTCGACCGGCCGGTCGCGCAGCGAATCTGGGGCCGGGGCGGGGTGCAGTTGCGCGAGGCGTGGAGCGAGGGCATGTCCGCGCACCGCGGTACGACGGTCGCGGGCTTCCCCAACCTCTTCATGTTGCTCGGCCCCAACACGACGCTCGGGCATTCCTCGCAGGTCGTGATGATAGAGGCGCAGATCGCGTACGTGCTCGACGCGCTGAAGCACATGGACAGGCGCGGCCTGTCCAGCGTCGAGGTGCGCAAGGAGGCCCAGGACACCTACAACAAGCAGTTGGACGCGCGTCTGGACGGCACCGTGTGGAATGCCGGCAACTGCAAGAGCTGGTACCTCGACAGCAGCGGCCGCAACCCCTCGATCTGGCCCACCTACACCTGGCGGTTCCGTCGCCAGACCAAGCGCTTCGACCTGCAGGAATACCAGCTCGCCAGCACTGTCGATGCCGGGAGGCCGACCGTGAAGCACGCATGACGAACGGGAGACGGACGCAGATGAATAGCAGCGCCCTTTCGCGCCGCAAAGTCCTCGGTGGCATGGCCGCAGCCGTCGTGGGCTGGAGCGCGGCCACCCAGTCGTGGGCAACCGCGGCCGAGGTGACAGGCGGCGCCACCGTGGCGGCCCTGCCGCCCCTGGACGGACAGCTAGAGACCTCACCGGCCTCCGTCGCCTCGTTCAGTAAGGACTTCGGGAACCTGGTGACGGCGACCCCGTGGGCTGTGTTGCGGCCCGGCTCGGTGCAGGACATCGTCAAGATGGTCAACTACGCCCGGGCCAACGCTCTGAAGATCGCCATGAATGGACGCAGTGGCACCGGCACAGATCTTGAATCGCACTCCTGCTACGGGCAGGCGGCAGTACCCGGCGGTATCTCGATCGATGCCCGCGGACTGTCGAAGGTCTGCAGTATCAGCTCCACCAGCGCCGTGGTGGAGGCGGGCGTCACTTGGGCGCAGCTCACAGACGCCGCCCTGGCCCAAGACAAGACCCCGCCGGCGCTCACCGACTATCTGCATCTGTCGGTCGGCGGCACACTGAGCGTCGGCGGCGTCGGTGGCACCGTGCAGAAGTACGGCCTTCAGGTCGACACGGTCCAGTCGGTCGATGTCGTCACCGGTGACGGGCAGCTGGTCACCGCCTCTTCGTCGACACGGCCGGATCTGTTCAACGCGGTGCTGGCAGGGGGCGGTCAAGCAGGGATCATCGTCCGCGCGAAGATCAAGCTGATACCGGCACCCGCCCGGGCACTCGTCTTCAGCCTTTTCTACAACGACCTGGCGACATACCTCGCCGACCAGGAGAAGCTCCTGACGGACGGCCGGTTCGGCGGGCAGGTCGGTGAAATGCCGCGCCGGCCCGACGACTCGGGCTGGCGCTACAAGCTGGAGGCGGTGGCATATTACTCATCCGCCAAGGCCCCGGACCGGGCCGCGCTGCTGGCGGGGCTCCGCGACGACCGTGCGTCCGCGGTGATCGAGGACTTCACCTACCGGGACTACACTTTCCGACTCGACGCGTTCGAGGCGTATCTGAAGGAGGGCGACTACTGGGGCCAGCCGAAGCCCTGGCTGAGCTTGTTCTTGCCGGCGTCCAGGACCAAGGCGTTCATGGACCAGGTCGCCGCCGAGCTCACCCCGGGCGACCTGGGCGGCGGTTTCCTGCTGGTGTATCCGTACCGCACGTCCAAGCTCACCCGTCCGCTGGCGGTGCAGCCCAACGAGTCGGTCGGCTACCTCTTCGACCTGCTGCGGTTCCCCGCCCCGGGGGCCACGGACATCCAGCGGATGCTCGACCAGAATCGGCGCCTGTACGACAAGGCCGTGGCGCTGGGCGCCAAGCGCTATCTGGTCGGCGCCATCCCCGGAATGACCCCGGCCGAGTGGAAGCAGCACTTCGGCTCCAGATGGGAGGCCTTCGTGAACGCCAAGCGGCGTTACGACCCGGCCAACATCCTCACTCCCGGTCAGGGCTTCTTCTCCTGACCGGGGCCGACTGGCCGGTCTCCGCCTGCCCTTCGGGACACGCCTGAGACACGTCCGAACCGATCCGACCGCGCCGCACACAGGGAGACTGGCATGAACGGCTACGACATCATCGACGAGGCGGTTGTCGACGCTCCTGCGGGAGTCGTCTGGGACGCGCTCGTCGCCGAGTTCCGCGGCGCCGCCCGCTGGTGGGTCCCGTACAACACTTTCTCGTCCACCTCCGGTACACCCGACGGTGCGGGGGGCGAGGTCCGTGTGACGGTTCACACCAAAGGTGTTGGCAACGGCGGCCTCAAGCTCCGTTTCACCTCCCGCACGGAGTCCGTCGACCCTGGCCGCCGGCTGGCCGTGGAGTATGTCGACGGGGTCTTCCGGGGCCCGAGCGAGTTCGTCCTGGAACCGGTGGACGAGGGGCGGCGCACCCGGATCGCCATGCACTTCCGGGGGCGTCCGCACGGCTGGCTGAAACTGCTGGCGCGTGTCGCCGATATCGGCGCGGAGCACTCGAGGGCGACGCTTGCCGCGTTCGTCGCCCTCGAGGCGTACCTGGCCAAGGACCGGGTAGCGGGCGGGAGTCCGCGATGAGCAGTCGTACGACAGCGGCTCCGGCCGCCGCCGCTGCCGTGAGGGTCACGACCACGGAGACCACGGTACGTACGGACGACGGCGCCGAGCTCGCCGTCACCGTCCTCGGCCCGCTGACGGCGCCGTCCGGTGTGACGGTCGTGCTGTCTCACGGCTGGGCGGCGCGCCGCCGGGTCTGGGGCACGGTCGCTGACCGGCTGATTCGCGTGGGCCACCGGGTCGTGCTCTACGACCAGCGCGGCCACGGTGCCTCTGGGCTCGGTCGCGAGCCGATCAGTATCGGCCGGCTCGGTGCGGACTTCGCCGCGGTGCTGAACGAGGCGGACGTCGGGAAGGTGGGGAGCACCCTGGCCGTGGGGCACTCCGGCGGTGGCTTCGCTGTCCTGGCGTACGCGGCCGCCGACCCGCGGGACGCCGCTGTGCGGCTGCGCGGGCTGGTGCTGCTGGGCACGGCGGCCCACGACCAGGACACCCCTGACAGCGAAGTACGCATGATGGGCAGCACCCTGTTCTCCCGGGCTCTGTCACAGCCGGCGCTCGGTCGGCGCCTACTGAGGCGGACCATGGGCAAGCGGCCCGACCCGGCCTCTATGGAAGTGAACCGACAGATGTTCGCGGCGACTTCGCCTCGGGTACGCGCCGACTGCTTCCTTTCCTCGCGCGGGATGGACCTGCGTGCGGAACTGGCGATGGTGGAGGTACCGGCCGTGGTGCTCACGGGCGACCGCGACCGGGTTATCTTGCCTGACCTCGGCGGCACGGTCGCCGAGGCGCTGCCGAACGCCCGCTTCGAACGGCTACCCGGCACTGGGCACATGCTGCCGCTGGAGGCGCCGGACGCGGTCGTCCTCGCCGTTGCGGAACTGGCCGAGCGGCCGCACCGGTAGCGGCGCCGTGATCGAAGAGATCCTTCCCCCGGGCGTCAGGTCGGCCGAAGCGTTCGACGACCTGGCACCCGCGCCGCTCTTCCCCGAGGAGGCGGCGCTGATGGCAGAACGTCGGCCCGGGCGACGTCGGCAGTTCGCCACAGCCCGCGCGTGTGCCCGGCGTTCGCTCGGCGAACTCGGCTTCGCCTCCAGACCGTTGCTGCCGGCCGGGGGTGGAGCACCGCAGTGGCCCGACGGTGTGGTGGGCAGCATCACCCACTGCGACGGCTACCGGGCCGCTGTGGTGGCCCGGTCGGTGGAGGTGGCCGCGCTCGGCATCGACGCGGAGCCCGCGCTTCCGCTCCCGCATGGCGTGCTGAGCCTGGTCTCTTCCCCCGCCGAGCGGGCGCTGCTGGAGCGGCTGGCCGCCCACGGGACCGGGGTGTGCTGGGATCGGCTGCTGTTCTCCGCGAAGGAAGCCGTGTACAAGGCCTGGTACCCGGGGGCCCGGCAGTGGCTGGGGTTCCGGGACGTCCACGTGGAGATTGGCCTTGCCGGTACTTTCGCCGCACTGCTGCACCCCGCCGACCCAGTCCCTGTCGCCTACAGACGGTTCACGGGTCAGTGGCTGGTGCGCAACGGGTTGCTGCTCACCGTGGTCTCAAGGACCGCGGGTACCGACCCGCGGCGCGACGTCAGCTCGGGAGCACCAGGGTCTGCGACGGCGTACTGACCGGCTCGGCGTGCACTGCCGCACCGCCGCTGCGGTACTCCTGGGGGCTCATTCCGCGGACGCGCTTGAAGGCGGTGCTCAGCGCGAAGGCTCCGCTGTAGCCGACCTGCCGGGCCACCGTGGCCACCGTGGCATCCGGCTCCCGCAGCAGGTCGGCGGCGAGCGCGAGCCGCCAGCCGGTGAGGTACGCCTTCGGGGGCTCGCCGACGATCTCGCTGAACCGCCGGGCCAGACCGGCGCGGGAGACACCGACCTTGATCGCGAGCGACTCCACAGTCCAACCGTGGGCCGGGTTTTCGTGCATCAGGCGCAGCGCCGGGCCGACCACGGGGTCGCTCTGGGCGCGGTACCAGGCGGGGGCGTCGGAGCTGGGGGTGGCGAGCCAGATGCGCAGGACGCCGATTAGCAGCAGGTCGAGCAGCCGGTCGAGGACCAGTTCCTGGCCGGGCTCGTCCTTGCCAATCTCCTCGGCGAGCAGCCGTATGAGTGTGTTGTCCCCGGCTCCGGCAGGTCGCACCAGCAGCGTGGGCAGTGCGTTGAGGAGGCGTCGGCCAATCTCGCTGGGCGCCCGGTAGGTGCCGCTGAGCATAGCCGAGGAGCCTTCCTGGCTGTCGTCGCCCCAGGTGCGTACACCCAGCGTCATCGAGTCGGTGACATCCTCGCCACCGGTGGTGTTGCAGCGCTGCTCCGGCCCGACAACGATCTGAACGGGCGTCTCGCGTTCGTCGGCGATGGTGTACGGCTCGGGGCCGCGCATCACAGCGACGTCACCAGGGTGCAGCAGGGCAGGAGTTCCGTTGTCCGGGAGCACCCACGCGTCGCCGTGCACCATGGTTACCACGGAGATCGGCGCCCGGTCCTCGACTCGGAGGGCCCAGGGCGGGCTGAAGACCGACTTCAGCAGGAACGCTCCGCGGGCCTTCGGTCCTTCCAGCAGAGCTGCAAGTGTGTCCATGCCAACCAATCTAGACGAACCCACATTAATTAACACCGTTTCATCCGCGCTCCTCTCAGTTTCCCGCCGGAGAGGATGTGCCGTGACACACGGCGAGACGGCACGGCACGCGGGCATGGACGCGCCCGCCCTCCCCACGGGGGATCGGTTGGAGGGCGGGCGCGGTCGAAGGGGCGGGGCGGGGGCCCGCCGGGCGGTCGGCTCAGGCCTGCGCCCCCCTGCCGTGCAGGGTCAGGGCGCGGCCGAGGGCGGCCAGGGCGGCCGTGCAGGCCAGGGTGCGGGCGACATTCGAGGCCGTCCACACACCCTTGAACTTGCCCCGGAAGGCGCCGAGATCGGCGATCGTCTCCGGGCTCCCGGCACGTGCCAGTTCGTTGTTGATCGGCATGTTGACGCCCACCGTGAGGATCACGGACGTGGTGTAGAGGGCGAGGGCACCCCAGGTCCAGCGCGCGGCCGACCGTCGGCCAAGGCACTGCTGGAGGTAGGCTGCGACGCCGGTGGCGAGGAACGCGCCGACGAAGACGAGTCCGAACAGACCCTTCTCGATCTCCGCGTTGATGTTCTGCATAGCAGTCACGTACGTACGATCGTCACCGCGGTCGAGCCCGGGCAGGACGGAGACGTCGAAGGCGAAGTAAATCCCCGCAATGAGGCCCGTGCCGACGGCCGAGGCGACGAGTACAGGTCCGGCCGCCGCGCTGCGTTTGTCCGCAGTGGCCTGCGGACGATGGCTGACGGTCCCCTGGGCAGTGTGCATCGGACTTCCTTCTTGGTCGTAGGACCAGCGCGTCCCCCGTCAGGGAAGACCGTGCCAGGTGGAGCGGCGCCGGAATCCGGCTCAGGCCGAGCGGGACACTGCGGCGAGCGTGCGCTCGTAGCGTCGGCAGAGCACTGTGTTGCCGATCAGTCGCACGGGCGGCGGGATGGTGGCAGCGACCTGCGCCACCGAATTGTCTGCCTGCCGTCAATCACCCCGGGCTGGAGGTACGTCATGATCTTGAGCGGGGCACTGGCGATCACCTTCCGCTCGACTGCGGGGTAGTTGTCGGCGGTGATCCGGGCGAAGGTGGGAAGGCGACCGTCTTCTCGTCCCGGAGGTGAACGTGCAGGACAGTGTCGAACCGGGCCCCGCCGAGGCCCACTGCGGCGGGGCCCGGTTCGACACCAGGGCCGCCGTCATAGCCTCGTCGAGCACCACGTGGTCGGCACCTGGTGTCTGCGCCCCGCCGGTGAACTGCGGTACTGGGGCCAGCAGTCCGGGTCAGAGCACGTCGTCCTCGCTGCGGTGGTGCCAGTCGATGACGTCGCGCAGCCGGTGCCATCAGTAACTGACCGGGCCGAGCCCGGCCGCAGACAGCATGGGCGTCGCGGTGACGAGTCTGCGGGGCTCGCCGCATCGCGACGTGCATCAGCATGAAGCCGTGGAGGTGCGCGGATGGGGTGCCGAGGCCCTGCGCGCTCGACATAGGGTACTCATGGCCACCTCCACATGAACCGAGTCGGTCGCCCTCCAAGACGGCAGTTGCCGCAGCGGGCGGTCCCCCGCGCTGGCAACTGCCGTCGTGCGGTGCGTGGTCAGACGTTCCAGACGCCGCTGGCGGCGGCGGTGCGGGCAAACTCGGTGAAGTCCCGGGGCTTGCGGCCCAGGGCCTCCTCCACTCCGTGCACGAGGTGGGCGTTGCGCCCGTCGAGGATCAGGCCGAACAGGTCGGCGAACTCGACCGGCAGACCGTTCTCCTGAAGTACTGCCCGGTAGTCGTCGAGCGTGACCGGGGCGTAACTGATCTCCCGGCCGGTGGCCTTGGAGAGCTCTGTGGCTACCTCGTGGAAGCTCAGTAGCCGGGGCCCGGAGAGCTCGTAGGTCTTGCCGATGTGCTTGTCGTCGGTGAGCGCGGCCACGGCAACGTCCGCGATGTCGTCCGCGTCCACGAACGGCTCCACCGCGTCCCCGGTCGGCAGGGCGATCTCGCCGCCGAGCACGAGATCGAGGAAAAAGCTCTCGTTAAAGTTCTGGTTGAACCAACTCGCCCGGACGATCGTCCAGTCGGCGCCGGACTCCTTCAGCTTGTTTTCGCTGATCTGGGCACCTTCCTCACCGCGGCCGGAGAGCAGCACCAGGCGGCGTGCCCCCTTGGCAACGGCGAGCTTGGAGAACTCGCCCACGGTCTCGGCAGCACCGGGGAAGGCGAGGTCAGGGTAGTAGGTGACATAGATGGCGCCGACGCCCTCCAGCGCGGCCTCCCAGGTGGCGGGGTCTTCCCACACGAAGGGCGTCTCGCCGGCGCGTGATCCGACCCGGACCGGCAGTCCACGCGCCGTGAGGCGCTCCGCGACCCTGCGTCCGGTCTTGCCGGTGCCGCCGATGACCAGCGTCGTCTTCGTCTCGGTTACCTGTGTGTTCTGCGTGTTCTGGGTCATGGGACCAGCCAAGTCCAGTTCGGCGAGACGGGCCATAGCCGCAAAGCTCAATTCCATATCCATGCGTCTATATCTCGGGCATGGACGCTGCGCGGGAAGTGCGGCCGCAGCATGAGTCCGGGCACCGTAAGCACGCCGTTTGCCGTGTGAAATGGAAAGAACAACCGAAGGCGGCCCGCAGCCCTGTCTCCTCGGCCAGTTCGCGGCAGACGGCGTCCACCGGCATCTCGCCCACATCGACCAGACCGGCGGGCAGGTCGGTGATCGTCGTGTGGTGCAGGTAGCGGGCTCCCCCCCGGGGCAGCTGCTCGCACGGTCAGTCCGGGGTCCGGCTGCGTCGAGCAGTTCGCCGACGGCAGACGCGAAAGCCGTCCAACCGGCTGGCGAATCATGGCAGAAGCATGTCAAGGTTGGTGTCTTCCCCGGAAAACCGCAGGTCACAGAAGGGGTTGCCCATGACCGTGGATCTCGCCCGGCCCGGATTCTCCACCACCGTCCAGGCGCTGCGGCTGCGGACCTGGCAGCTGGGCGCCGGCCAGCCGACCTTGGTCCTGGACCAGTTCCGCGACGAGGACTTCCAGCTCGTCGTCGACGACCGGTCCGATGTCCACATCAACTCCCGCGACGGCCGTTTCTACCTCGGCTGGTTCCCCCACGGCCGCTCCGGCCCGGACGGCGAGGGCTGGAAGGTAGCGGTCGCCGGCACCGCCGAGGTCCCCGGCTACCACGTCGCGTTCGCCACCGAGACCCCGGCGGAGATCGTCGCCGCCGCCGTGGCCACCGTGCTGGCTGCATCCCACCCGGCCCGCCCCTCGGCAAGCGGCGCCACCACATGACGGAGCGGACGGCGCACACCGCCTCGCCCTGAACGTCGCGTCGGCGAAGAACGGGACCCAGCCCGTCATCCCCGGAACCGCGTGGCCCGGGGCCGATGCCCGGGCTTCCCTGGCCGTCGCCACCTCCGCCGTGCAGCTCCGAGGCCGGCTGCTCCTGGCCGCCGTACTCCGCTGCGCAACACGGCTTTCATGCCCGGACGGCTGCTTTCAGCCCGTCCTGGCACCCGCCACCCGAAGGAGAACCTCTTGCACCCGGATATCACCGTCGGTGAGTTCATCGACCGCCTGTCCGCCTATGACCGCGACGCGGTGCTGCGGCTGGCCATCAACCCGCACTTCCCCATGGCCCACCGCGTCGGCGACCTCATCGAGGCCACCGACGCGGCGGGCCGGCCGGTGGTGTTCCTCGCCGAGACGGGCCAGCAGGACTACCTGCCGCCCACCGTCGCCCAGGCCCTGACGTGGCACCCGCCGACCGTGGTCCCGCTCCGCACCCGGCGCGCCGTGGCCCGCCCGCGCGACGGCGACGGACCGGGCCCGCAGCCCAACGGGAGGCACTCCTGAACCCGCAGCACCCTCTCGGCCCGCCCACCCCCGATTCCGGCGAATCCGGGTCCTGGGTCACGCCCCGCCACCTCGCCGGCGACGACGGCCGACTGGCCGAGCAGGTCGGCTCCGCACTCACCGGCGCCGGCTGGTCGTGCTGGACCACCGCCCGGCGCACCCTGATCCACGTGAGCCCGGACGCGCTGCGCGGCGCCGAGTGGGTCCTGGCCGATGAACCGCTCCAGCTCGGCGGGCTGCCGGTCGCCTGGGAAATCTCCGCCCGCACGGAGCCCGACCAGGCCCTCGTGGCGTGGACCGCGTACTTCACCACCGGTCTCCCGCCCGAGTCCCTGGCCGCGTTCGCGCTGGCCCTGGACGCCCGGGCCGACCCGGCGTCCGGCGTCGACGGCCCCGAGAGCGTGCTCGCCGAGCTGACGGCGCGGGGCTGGAGACCGGACGAGCACCACCCCGGCACCACCGCATGGGACATCCAGCTGACCTCGTGCTTCACCCTGTGTACGCTGCCCGCGCTGATCGAGGACCAGGACCCCCGCACGGAGCTCGCCGGCTGGCAGGCATGGGCCGAACCCGCCGTCGGCCGACCGTACTTGTGGTGCGCGATGTTCAGCCACTCCACGCCGCACGACCTCGTGGCCGCCTTCGCCACAGCGCTCACCTCCCCATCCCCGGTCCTGCGCCGCCGGCTGCCCGAGAGCGCCGAAAGCCAACTCACCCTCACCCTGCCGAGCTGAGCGGACCGCCGCCGGCGGCGCAGGCCCGCACCGGCCACCCCCGCTGTGGGCGCGCCCGTCTTCTCAGCCGAAACGGACCACTCCAGGCGCGGCTGAACGTTGCACAGGGCGGCTCGACCTCGCATTTGTCCAGGGACTTCAAGGAGCGTCCCTTGTCCGGGAAATGGGCAGAGTCGTGGCAGCGCGGCGGTCGACCTGGGCCATCCGACAGACCGGACGAGGAATACGCCCCAGAAGAAAAGCCGGGGGCGGGAGAACTCCTGCCCCCGGGGTCGGGCTCGGCGATCGACCTGAACGCGGCACAGGGGGTGAGAGGGCTCAGAAGCCAGCCAGGCCGGCAGCCTTGGCGATTGTCTCGGCGTGGAAGGACGGCTCGAACGGGCTCGGTTTCCAGCCGGTCAGCTGCTGGAGTGCGATCGCCGAGTTGGAGCTGCGGCACCGCCGCCGGGCACGGTGCGAGGACCGGATTCGCCATGCCTGGGCCACCGGCCTGCGCAACCTTGCCCTGCACGGCTTCGCGCACAACCAGGTCTGGCTGGAGATCATCTCCTTCGCCCTGGGCCTGCTGGCCTGGCCTGCGATGCTCGCCCTGACCGGCGCCGCCCGCCGCTGGGAACCCAAACGCCTCCGCCTGCGACTGCTCGCCGCAGCCGCCCAGTCGGCCACCACCCGCCGCAGGCTGAAGCTCATCCGCACCTGGCCCCGGAGCGACATCATCACCACCGCCCTCGACCGGCTCCAAATCCTGCCCAACCCCGGCTGACCAGCCACTCCACCCGACCCAACGAGCAGCATCACCACCCCGGAGCCGTGGAATCCGAGGCCCACCCGGCGCGCCAGCCGGGCCACTCGGCGCTGCCCCATTCCGCTCGCGAAAGCCGAAACGGCCCGCCGGGAAACCAGCGGACCGTCACGAAAGATCGAGCTTAGGCGGCTGACGGTTTCCCCTCGCCGTATAGCCAGGCGTCAAAGATGTCGGACAAATCCTTTTCCGTGCTCTCTTCGCACAGCTTGGTGAACTGTTTGGTGTCGGCGTTCGTGTGGCGGTGCTGTGCCGCCCATTTCTTCAGGATGGCGAAGAATGTTTCGTCGCCGACTGTCTTGCGTACCTTGTGCAGCGTCATCGCGCCCCGGCCGTAGACCGAAGCCTCTGAAACAACCTTGGCACTCGGAGGGCTGGCCGGCGGGAAGTCCCAGATGCCCGGGCTCTCGTCGTCGCTGCCGTCGTAGAAGTCGTCGAAGGTCTCCTGCGTGGTCCTCCCGCCCTGCTTCTCCTCCCACATCCACTCGGCGTAGGTCGCGAAGCCCTCGTTCAGCCACATGTCCCCCCATGCGCGTGGCGTAACGGAATTGCCGAACCACTGGTGCGCCAGTTCATGCACCACCAGCGTGTCGTCGGGGGCTTCGTAGAAGTACGGTTTGGTCTGGGTCTCCAGTGCGTAGCCGAGATCGGGGAGGTGGTCGACCACGGCCCCGGCGGAAGAGAAGGGGTACGGGCCGAAGAGGCCGCTCGCCCAGTCGAGTACCTCCGGCACCAACTCCGATATACCGGCGGCGTCTTCGGTCTCATCCGGATCGGTGGCAATGTAGATGGGCAGGCCGTCTTCCGTCTCGCTGATGGAGAGGTCGAAGCTGCCGACGACCACGCTCGCGACATAGCTCGCCATGGGCTCGGCGCTGTGCCAGCGGGTGGTGGTATGGCCACCCTTGATGTCCTGATGCGTCAACTCGCCGTTGCTGACTGCTTTGTAGACGTTAGGGACGGTCACAGAGATGTCGTACGTGGCCTTGTCGGACGGATGGTGATTGCCCGGGAACCAGGTCATGGAACCGGTCGGCTCTCCGAGCGCTGTCGAGCCGTCGTCCGTTTCGATCCACCCGCCGTCGGTCCCGTCGACATCAGTGATGGCCTTGGGGATGCCGTCGTACTCGACGGTGACCTTGAAGATTTTCCCGTCCTCGATCGGGCGGGCCGGCGTGAGCGTCAGCTCGTTCTTCTCACGGGCGATGGGAGCGCTCGCGCCGTCGACCGTGGCACTGCGCACCTTGAGCCCGGCGAAGTCGAGATTGAACCGGCTCAGGACCTGCGTCGACCGGGCCGTGATCACTGCGGTGCCGGTCAGGCGGTTGCCCTCGGGAGAGTAGTCAAGCGTCAGTCCGTAGTGCGAGACGTCATACCCGCCGTTGCCCGCGGTGGGGAAGAGCCGGTCGCCGATTCCGGCTGCGCCAGGCTTCGCGGCCTTGACGCTCTTGTCGTGCGGAGCAGGGGCGGTGCAGGAGGTGACCGTGGCGAGAAATGCCGCGGCGAGCAGGGGGTACGAGCGCGACAGCCGGGGGGACATGATGGCTCCTGGAGTTCTTCGGGTGTTGCCCCGAAGCGACAGTATGCGTTTCCACCCCCTGTGCCTTCGGTTCCGCTCCGCCGGCCGGCCGAGGGCCTGCGTGGCAGCGCCGCACAGTGGATACAGCGAACATGGATGAACGACGCGCGGGGCAACGCGTGGTGGCTGCTTCTCTGTCCCCCCAGTCGGTGTTCTGTGTACACACGGAACACCGACTGGGCGCGGGACAGAGAGCCCGAGACGAAATAGCCTATGCATCGCTCCCCTTGACATCGCAGCTCGGAGCTGAGGCGACGGAAAGGTTATTCTCTGCCCGGCCCTTACGGCAGGATCATGCGGGCGCTACGAGCCGGTGCTCTGTGCCGATGCCGCTGGCGTTGCCGTCGGCGTAGAGGGTGAGCTCGCCGTCCGACCAGCGCACGATGGTGTCATCGGCCCAGGGGTTGTCGGTGAAGTCACCGCCGCTGACCAGGAGGGCGTGCTTCCACAGGTCGTTCGGGGCCCTCCACTTGTGCTCGCGCCACGAGGAACCGGTGCCCGTGAAGTCCTGGTAGTGCGTGAGTTCGCCGTCCGACCAGCGCACGATCAGGTCCCAGGTGTCATCGCCCGCGTAGTCGCCCGCAGTGATCTGGATAGCGTGCTTCCAAGTACCGGCCGGCGAGACGACCTTGATCTCCTTACCGAGCTTCTTGTTGTCGCCGGTGTTCTGGTAGACCGTGACTTCACCGTCCGACCAGCGTACGACGAGGTCGTCCTGCCACTTATTGCCGCCGAAGCGGCCCGCGGTCATCGCCTCGGCGTGCTTCCAGGTGCCGTTGGGGGTGGCCAGCTGGTACTCGCCGTGGAAGCCCTTCTCGTCGACCGACGGGTACAGCGTCACCTCGCCGTCCGACCAGCGGACGATGAGGTCGGAGCCGTTGTCGCCGGTGAAGTCCCCCGCGACGACCTGCTTGGCGTGGTTGCGCCACAGCTCGTTGGGGCCCTGGACCTTGAACTCCTTGTCGAAGTAGTTCTTGCCCTTGCCCGCACCGCGGTAGATGCTCAGCTCGGCGTCCGACCACATGACGAACATGTCCGTCCGGTCCTCGGAGACCGGGCCGTTGAGTGCGACGTAGCCGTTGGCGATGGCCTTGGCGTGCTTCCACGTACCGGCCCCCGGCAGCACCGGGTCGGTCATGGGCGGCGGGTTGATGCTGGCCGGCTGTTTGCCCGCCTTCGCGGCCTCGTAGATCCGCTTGACCTCATTGTCGAAATAGGACGAGTACGAGGTGTTGGCGCTGTGGCCGCCGGTCATCCAGCCGCCGGTGACGCCGATCAGCTTGGGCGACTCACTGCCCGCGGTGATGAAGGGCCCGCCGGAGGTGCCGCCGACGTAACCGTCGCAGTGGATCTCGGTGAAGGTGCCGCCGCGCCAGAGTCGGCCGCCGCTGTCCTTGGCGGTGCCGGTGGTGTACTTCTTCGCCGGCGTGGTGCAGCTGAGCGGGTCCTGCTTCGGCTTGTAGTTGCCGCCGCCGTACAGATACGGGTATCCGATGGCGTGCACGGTGTGGCTGAAGCCGGTGCTGAAGCCCATCGGGATCGACCCGACGACGTTCTCGACCTTCTTGCCGTCGCTGCGCGGCTCGGTGGCCAGGAACGCGACGTCGACGTCGGTGAAGTTCTCCTCGCTCTTCTTCGACCCGGTGTAACCGGGGTCCTTCACGATCGCACCCTTCTTGATGGGGTACATGCCGTGCGGCATCGGGGCCTTCGCGCTGTGCTGCGGCACGAAGATCAAGTTTTCCTTCTGGTCATTGCTGTCGAAGCAGTGCGCGGCGGACGCGACCAGGTTCTTACGCGGGGACGGGACGACGGTGCCACCGCAGAAGCGGTAGTCATAGCGGTCCGGGTAGTCGTTGCCCGCCTTCTGAGCCCAGTAGAAGGTGCCGACTTCCTTGATGCCCTTAAAGGTGTGCGAGGGCGACCGCAGCATGTCCTCGCGCCGCGGGGCCGCTTCCTCGGTCTTCCCGTCCTTCTTGGCCCGGTCCATGGCCGCGGCCTCACGGGCCTGCTGTTCCTCGACCGGCTTGGCCTGGGCCATGCGTTCCGGGGTCCAGAACTTCTCCAGCTTGCGGGCCAGATCCAGGGCCGAGTCGCTGTCGGGCTCCGCTGTGGAGGGATCCGGGATGGCGCTCGTAGTCGGCGTAGGCGTGGCTTCCGGGGCAGGAGAAGCCTCGGCCGATGAAGGCGGTGTGGTCGCGGACGGTGTGGCCTGCGCTTTGGGCGTGTCCAGTGCCTCAGGGACGCCCGTCGCCGAGGAGCCGGCCGATGACGCAGAGGTGGGCGGCGTGGGGCCCGAAGTGGCCCATGCCGGTCCGGCCGTGGTCAGCACCGCGGCTGCAGCGGCGAGCGTAGCCAGGCTGCGTCTTATTCTCAAGGTGGTTCCTCCACGGAAGCGAGCCTCGACAGTCCGAGGCCCGATTGGTCTAGATCAACGGATAAGTCACCTTAAGTGAAGATCGAACGAGGTGTCGAATTGGGGGGTATCCTGTGCATCTGCCCCGCAAGGGATGTGCCAGCCGACTGAACGGAGCGAGGAGTGACCAGGGTTGACCGATATGCGCCATCGGGCGGGGTGGGCGGGCTGCTGGCCGTGGCGGCGGCGCTCCTTGCGACGTCGTGCTCCGCGGGCAACCCCGGGCATGAGGCGTCGGCATCTCCATCGCCAACCAGCCGTGCAAACGCGATAGAACGGACGCCAAAGGATGATCCAAACCTTTTGGCGGGGTTCCGGTCATGGCTGAGATCGAACAGTACGGCCCGCGATGGCAACCTGGCAGACCACGCACTGGCCATCGCTCTCGACTGCACCAGCGAGCAGGGATGCGCAGCCCAGGTCCTCACCGATTACGGACCATGGGGCGGGGCGGAGAGTGAAGTCAGGCCCCTCGCACGGGCGTTCAAGGAATGGTGGGACGATGACCCGGCAGCCGGCGCGGCTTACTTTCTGAGCCAGGGTGGCACGACGGTAAAGGAAGCCCCGCTCTACAGCGGAGACGAACCGACGAACCTCCTCACCGAATTCCGCTCGTGGACCAGCAAGAACGTCCCAAGCGGCAGCAGCCTCGCCTCGCGCATCACATCACTCAGCATCGGGTACGGGGCGCGCGGACCGGGCGCCGCGACGGTGTCAACGAACTACCTCACCTACAAGGATCCGCGAACACAGGAGCATCTCAACGCCATTGCCGATGCATTCGCCACCTGGTGGGACGACGACGCAGCCGCCGGCAATGTCGTCGTGAACAGTCATGATCAAGGGACCCATGCCCAGAAGAAATTGACGACCTCTGACTGCAACGTAATTTCGTGATGTCGGGCAGCCGTCCATGACCAGGCCGGTGTCGGCAAGGCATCCGTCGAGCCGGTCCGGGCAGCACTGGCTCTGCTTGAGCCTGCGCTTGACGGCTCCAGGCCGTTGACAGGTTGAGTGGGTCGTCGGGGGTGTGATCCGGTGCGGGACGTGTCTGGCCGTGGTGGTGACGGAGACTCAGGCTGTTGCGGGCAGGCCGACGGTGCCGGTGATCTGGTCCCAGATCGCGAAGCGGATGATCATCTGGGTGCGGTGCTCAGTTGCCGTCATGAGGTGGCGTCGGGGTCGGAAGCGGGGTGAGATACCGCTGAACGCGGCCAGGAACCGTTGCGCTGCCCCCTCGGAAGCTGCGGGGCATCGTCACGTGGTGCACCCGATCAGCCGTTGGCACGGGCCGTGTCGATGGCCTTGTCCAGCTGGCGTCCACCCGGGCCGGGTGAGCCGGAGACGACCACCAGCAACGTGCCAGCGCGCACGGCCACCTGCTCGACGACGCTGCCCCACCCATCGGCGGTGCGAACGTCAGCAGCTGCGGCGTTCGGCAGCGGCTCCCGCAGCTGGGCGGAGGACAGCGGCGTGGCCGGCTTGGGCTCCTGCCGGGGACCGGCGGAGGAACCGGAGACGGAGGACGGTCCCTCGCTGTTCGCAGCGGCCGTGGTGTGGTCGGAGCAGCTGGTCAGGGTGAGGGTGCAGAGCGGGGGGCGGGCAGGGTGGTGGAGTGCGGGCCCATGGAAGATCTCCTGGGGTTGGCGCGGCAGGGCTGACAGCTGAACCGGATGTTGTTCTTCCGTTTCAGCGGGCGGGGGAGTGGTCAGTGGCCGAGCGCTTTCAGCCCGTCTCCGAGGGTGTTGTGGAGGCTGGTGAGGGGGCCGCTGTTGCGGTTGTACCAGGCGGCGTCGAGCTGGGGTTCGTACGTCTCGTGCCCCTGGGGGCAGCGCAGCCAGACGTTCTCGCGCATGATGCACACCACCCAGGTCCGGTACGCGGCGCATTGGGGGCAGGTGCGGACTTCGCCCGCGACGACCAGCGGCTCGTCGTAGCGCATCATCAGCCCGGCCAGGTCCTCGCGGGTCGGCAGCCGCAAGTCCCAAGGCAGAAAATCCTCCTCCCCGGCCGGCGCCGACGCGGCGGGCTCCGGGACGGCCTGGGGATCGGGCAGGGGCGGCACCAGGCGCGCGGCCCACATCAGGTCCTCGTACGCACGTCGTTCGTCTCGTTCGGCTTGTTCGTTACGTGCGCGTGTGCGCCGGAACATGCGGTCTCCTTCGCCTTCGTCCTGTGGGCCACCTCGATCGTCTCCCACGGTCCGGCCTCGTTCTACTCACGAATTCCTGAACGTCACCGGCCCCGGCGGCGGCCCTCCCGCTGCCCCTGGACCGGGGCGGACGGCCGCGCCCGCGACGGCTTCGCACGGTCCGCGGCGGGGGTGGTGGTGGGGTCGGCGGGCAGGTGGGCCAGGCGGCGCAGTCGCCATACGAGTACGTCGCTGACCGAGCCGGCGGTGTCCGTCTCGCGGCGGGCGGCGGCCTCGGCCAGCAGCGCCGCGGGCTGGTGTCCGGCCGTCTCCGCCTCGGCGAGGGTGCTGGCGAGGGCGTCCCAGCCGGGTTCGGCCAGCACCTGCTCGGCCAGCTCCGGCACCGCCTCCCGCAGCACCGCCGCCTGCCGTTGACGCAGGGGTCGGGGGAGTTGTCGGCCCCGCTGGCGCAGTGCGCTCATCGGGGGCCCGGCGGCGTGCTGGTAGGCGGCGCGCAGGTGCTCGGCGGCCTGGCGGGCGGCGGCGGCCTGCTGGGCGTGGGTGTGTTTGCTGTGCCATTGGGCGGCGGCGAGGGCGAGGAAGAACAGCATGTCGATGACCATCGCGGTGGTGGCTCCGTCCTCTCCGCGGCCGAGCGCGGGGCCGCTGTGGACGAGGTCGCGGGCGGCTTGGCGCAGGGCGCTCTCGTGTCGGTGTTCGGCGCGGATGTGCGAGCGGGAGGCTCGCTCGAAGGCGGTGGCTGCCTCGCGTAGTTCGCGTCGGGTGTGGGCGGCGGAGGTTGTGGCGAGCGCGTCGAGGACTTCCCCGGCCGCGGCGAGCTGGGCGGCGACTGCCCCGTCGTCGCCGTGGTCGATGATCAGTACCGCCGCCCACACCGCCTGTGTGGCCGAGCGCCGGGCGGACGCCGGACCGCGCGCCGGCCGTTCCGTGGTCCGCTCCTCGCGGCCGTCCCCGGCCTGCGCTGCTTGCGCACTGTCGGTGAAGCGTTCGCGGATCCGGGGCAGCGAGAGGTCGGGGGCGAGTTTGGAGCCGGAGTAGAACACCGGCTGGCCGTCCTTGTTGCGGTCGTCGGGCAGCGCGACGGTGTAGCCGAGCAGGTCGCCGGAGGGCGCGGTCCGCCGGCGCACCAGCAGCCCGGCGGCGGCGAGCCGGGTGAAGAACTCGGCCTCGCCCTGTGCGCCGGCGACGGCCCGGCGGGCTGTCTCGCGCAGTTCCTCGCGCGGGGTGCGTTCGCGCTGCTGGCGCTGGGCCTTGTGGCGTTCGGCGCTGGTGGGGCGCTGGGCGGCGGTGCCGTCGCCGGTGTTGAGGCGGCGCAGGCCGAGGTCGGCTTCGAGCAGGCGGGCTTCGGTCTGGGAGCGGGCGGCGTCGCGGTGCAGGTCGGGTTTGTAGCCGTCTTCGCGCACGAGGGTGGCGATGATGTGGATGTGGTCGTCGGCGTGCCGTACGGCCGCCCAGCGGCACCCGGCACCGTCCGCGGGGTCGTCGATGCCGGCGGCGGCGACCAGACGGCGGGCGGCGTCCGCCCATTCGGCGTCGCTCAGGATGCGGTCCTCGGCCGCGTTGCGCACCGACAGATGCCACACGTGCCGAGCGGGCCGGCGGGCCGCGTCGATGTTGTCGAGGGGCTGGTCGAGCAGCCGCTGAAGCTGCTGGAGGGTCGCTTGCGGGTCACGGCCGGGGTCGGGCGCGTTGCTGTCCCAGGACGCCACCAGGTGCGGGTCGAGGTGCTCCTCGCTCAGCCCCGGCCCGTACAGGTAGTGCAGCAGTCCGACGGTGCGCGTGCCGCGCTGGTGAATCCGGGGAATCACGCCGGGGCCCCTAGGCTCGGTCGAGCAGCTGGCAGGTGGCGTCCTGAACGCGGTGCACCGCGCGCTGGACCGCGCCGATGACGGCGTCGAGCTCCACGGGCTGCCCACCGGTGTTGAGAGCGCGGGCCACCTGATTGAGGTTGTTGCCGACCTGCCCCAGGTGACGACGGGCCGCGAACAGCTCCGACACCAGCTCCCGCCGACCGGCGATAGCCGCCGCCGTGTCGTCCAGATCCCCTGCGGCGACGAGCCCACTGCGGGCCAGGAACGCCGGCAGACTGGTACGGGCACCCTGGGCGGCGGCGCTGAGCAGCGCCTGCTCATCGTCGTTCAGACGCACACTGCACACATGAACACGCTTGTCAGCAGGCGGCTTCGGCGAGCGCTTACGCGAACGCGACTGCGCAGCACGACGCTTACACGACTGCTGCTCCGCCGGCTGCGCTCCGCCTGCGGGTGCTGCTTCCCGGACCAGTGCCCCCCGGCGCTGGTCCGCCCCCGCCACCCCCGGGGCGGGTTCTGGCCCAGGCGCCTTCCCCGACGGGGAAGAGCGTCTTGGCCGATAACTTGCTCGCGTTGAGGCCGAGTTGATGTCTCCGCCGGCCTGGCCGTGGGTGGGTGCGTCGTGTGGGTGCGTCATCGGGTGCGGGGCTCCTGGGTGCGGGTCTGGTGCTGGATGCGGGCGGCGAGGGCGACCACGGCGCTCGGTCCGCTCAGCAGGTGGACCGGGCCGTCGGGGTGGTGTTGGACGAGCCACTGGCCGCTCGGGGTGGCGATGGCCGCGTGGAGCAGTCCGAAGCGGACGAGGACGTCGGCCCAGACGCTGGCTTGGGCTTCACTCGCCGCCCGGAGGCGGGG
This sequence comes from Streptomyces sp. H27-D2, assembly GCF_035828615.1. Lineage (NCBI taxonomy): Bacteria > Bacillati > Actinomycetota > Actinomycetes > Kitasatosporales > Streptomycetaceae > Streptomyces > Streptomyces sp. H27-D2. The sequence continues at coordinate 20,076 of NZ_JAYMZR010000083.1, forward strand.
TCGGGAGGTCTTCATCCGGGAACTCCGTTACGGGGGCGGGGCGGTCGGCGGGTGCGGGCCGCCGCCCGGGGGAGTGGACGGGATGGCCGGCGCGGGCCTGCGGCTCAGGTGGTTCTCAGCCGCATTCGCGGCAGCGTTCGAAGTGCCGGCCCAGTGCGGTGGCCATGCGCTGGCGTGAGCCGAGAGCCTGGGCGCGGCTGACCTTCGCGGAGGTCTCGCCCTGATGACGTTCGGCGTGGTTGCGCAGGAAGGCAGTGTCCTGCTCGAAGCCGGACTTGATGCGGGCGAAGCGGTGGCAGGTTTTCATAGCGCCTTCTTCTGGGGACGGGGCAGCCGGGCGAGCGCAGCGTCCCGGTAGAGGTGGTCCTGGAGTTCGCCGAACCGCTCGTTGCTGATCTGGATGCCGTGCTCGCGCAGGTAGGGCCGGATCGCCCTGCGGGTCAGGCGGCCTTCACGCAGGGCGCCTTGCCGGGCGAGGGCGACCAGCCGTTCCATCGGGACCGGTTCACTGCTCCCCGGGCCACTCTGGTCCGCAGCACCGGTGTTCGTGGTCCGCGGCTGGTCCGCGGGCTCGGTGGTCTGGTCCGCGGTGGTCTGGTCGGCCGAAGCTGCGGACCAGCTCGGGGCGGGTTGGTCCGCCGGGTGCGCGCTCTGGTCCGCGGCCGGGTTGGTCCGCTGGACTGCCGGTCCGCGCTCGTGGTCCGCGGTCCGCTCCTCGGCGGTCCGCCGGTCCTGGTCCGCAGGGGGCTCGGCCGTCGGTTGGGCGGCGTGGTCCGGACTGGTCCGCATCGTGGCCGTCGTCTGGTCCGCCGAGGCGTCAGGCCGCTGACCTGCGGACACGCTGGTCCGCAGCCGGATTGGTCCGCCGGTCCGCTGGTCCACGGTCGTGGTCCGCCGTGGGGGTGGTCCGCTGGTCCGCCCCCGTGGTGGTCCGCGTGTGCGCGGTGTCGCTGGTCCGGTCCGCAGCTTCGGTGGTCCGCCGGTCCGCTGGTCCGCTCTGCCGGTTGGTCCGGTCCGCGGCTTTGATGGTCCGCCGGAGCGGCGGTCTGCTCCGCGGCCAGGTTCGTCCGCTGGTCCGCCGGTCGGCTCTCGCGGTGGGTCCGGTGCCGCTCCGCGGTGTCGTTGGTCCGGTCCGCACGTGCGGTGGTCCGCGCGTGCTCGGTGTCGTTGGTCTGGTCCGCGGGGTGGGTGGTCCGTTGGTCGGCGGCTGGGTGGGGCCGTGCCGGGTTCGGGGGGTGGTGGCGGGTGATGAGGATGTACAGGTGGACGGCGCCGGCGAGGGCGAGCGGGGCGAGGGTGGACAGGACGGCAGAGATCTGGAGGGTGCTGTCGCTGCGTGCGGGCCGGGGCAGTTGCTCGCAGCAGTAGGCGGCGTGGACCATGCCGGCCCGGTCGCGGAGGCCGAGTTTGTCGGCGACCCGCCGCAGGTGGCTGTGGACCGTGTAAATCGTGACCGATCGGGCCCGCGCCAGTTGGTCGTGGGTGTCCCCGCGTGCTATCCCCGCGAGCAGGACGTGCTCGCTCTCGGTGAGGGGAGGAATGAAGGGCTGGTCAGCCACGATCGGTCCTTTCGCGTGCCGCGGGACTGCGAGGAGCGCTCTCCGCCGAGTGGTTCGGGCCGGGGTCCGGGGCCGGGTCTTCTCGGCGGAGGGCCTGACCCCGTCCCCGAGCGCAGGCGCAGGGCGCAACCGCGGCTCGGAGACGGGCGTTTGTTGTTATCTGGTCAGTAACTTCATGGCGGTGGTTCCCACGATGCAGAGGCCCGGAGCCGCGATCACGACGGTGCCGAGGACTGCTCCCCAGTGACGACGCATCAGGCCGCAGGGACGCGGCTCGCTGCGGGGCCGCTTCACGCCTGCCCCGGACACTGGATCTCGCGAACCAGGGCCTCGACGGCACCGGCCAGGCTGATGGCGTGCACTGTCGCCGAGTGCAGTCCCGGACCGGGGCCGGAGTCCTGGACCCAAGCGGTGTGCTCGATCACTGCCTGGCAGCGCCGCTGCGCCGGGCCGCCCTGCGGGAGCGCGGCGCAGCGGCGCTCCGCGTACGAGGAGAGGGCGGCGGCGAACTGGCCGAGCAGGCCGGTAACTTGCGCCAGTTCTTCGGAGCGCGGATAGAAGGGGGCACGCCAACTGCGGGCCACCGCGATGAGGGTCCGGACGCGGTACGGATCGATGGCGATAGCGGGGGAGGCGGGGGCGGTGGCATTCATCGGGATCCCTCCGTGCGGGCGCGCAGTGGGCCGAGGGGCGGGGCGAAGTAGGCCAGAAGAGCGCTCGCCGCGCGGGCGAGCGCCGTCATCCGCACGTTGGCGGCAACCACGCCCTCGGGTGAGGCCGCCGCCTCGTCCGCAAGCTGCCTGCGCGCCTGGTCGATCACGGCGGCCAGGTCCGCGGCGGGCCGGTAGTCGGCCATGCTGTGCAGGATCGGGATCAGTTCCATGAGCTGGCCCCTCAGGCGCATGATCAGCTCCGGCACCTGCCTCGGTCCCGGTGGGCTGCTGGATTCGTCCAGGACCTGATCGACGGTCTCGCCCATGTAGCTCAGGCGGTTCGGCAGACCGGTGGAGGGCCGCGTGGTTCCGGCGACCAGGTCGGCGAGCATGCGCTCCAGTCCGTCCGGGTCCATGTAGTGCCCGGAGCCGGGGGGCGTGGGCGTCCGCATCCACAAGAGGCTGGCCGGCTGGTCCGTGGGCACCGATGCGTGGTAAGGGGGCACGACCACGGACGATCCGGTCCCCAGGACGGCGGCGCCAGGCAGTTCACGCGATTCCAGACGGCCGGCGCGGACGAAGAAGTACACCCGCTTCCGCGTGCGGTCGCACAGCACTGGGCCTGCGGGTTCGTCGTAGTCCAGGCACGCCCGCCACAGAGGAACGGCGAGTCCGTGGGGCAGGCGCACGGCATCCCATTCCTCACCGGCTTCCACCGCACACGGCTCGTTGACCCGTAGTGATGCCATTACCACTGCACCTCCTGCGGTGCGCTCAGCGGTAGGCCGGGGCTCAGGGCGGTCAGTGTCCGATCGAGCAGGTCGGCGTCCACGAAGTGGCCGTCCCGGAAGCCGCGGACCCAGTAGTGGCCCGGCGGCCACCGGCGCTCCGAGGGCGGCAGGTCGCTCTTCGCGCTGCCGGCGAAGCACATGCCGTGCCCGCTCATCCACCTGCGGCTGGTGCCGGGCGGCACGAGCCACAGCAGCACGCACTCGTCCGGGTCCGCGATGACAGGACCGCAGCCGCCCGGTTGGACAGCGTCCATGTGCTCGACCAGATACAGGCCGGTCGCCCCGGCGGTCGTGACCACCACATCCCAGGGCCCGTCAGCGGCCGGCCGCACGGTGCCGTAGTCCAGCAGCTTCCAGAGGAGCGCGCCCAGCCGCTCGTCGAGCTCGCCGCTGCTCGGACTGGTCATCGGCCACCGACCTTTGCGACGATGCCGAGCGCTTTCGGACGGTCGCGGAAGCCACGGGGGATGCGTAGACGCACGGCGGCGAGCGAGGCCGGGGTGGCCACGAAAGCCCCTGTCGTGGCTTGCCACCGCGCGAGCGATTCCCTGTCCTCCGCGTAGTACCAGAGCATCGCCACGGACGGCGCGACGATGCCCGCCGCCTCACCGTCCTGGACGAATCCGAGCGCCCTCGGCAATTCGCACCGCTCCGCCTGGCAGCCCGTGACCAAGGCCCGGTCGAGGAACAAGGCGACCGGCGCCCAGCCCTGGTCCAGCGCGAACCGCTCGGTGGCTCGCAACGCCCTGCCGGGGTCGATGACGGTCGGCACGCAGGCGTACAGGACCACCCTCGCGCCCGCTGGCGCTACTTCGGGCGACGCCTCCTCGGGCGCCCGGGAGGTGGTCAGGATCGAGGCCATCGTGATGTCCCCTTGTCAGCCGCGGCAGCAGATCAACGGAAAGTGATTGGTAGCGCGTTTTCCGTGACGCTGGTGATGGAGCCGCAGTCTGTCGAGGCGACCGTGCCTTAACGAGTGTCCTAACGATGTCTTGTTTCGTCTTCTTCGGACTTGACCACGTCTTCTGGGTGCCTGACGGGTGGCAAGTGCCAACTCCACTGTTGGTCAGGAGGGTTAGTGTCTAGCGTTGAAGGCAGTGCAGTCACGAGCCCATGAGGTGGCCATGCAGCCGACGAACCTGACCCTCTTCCAGCTACTCATCAATGAACGTGGGTGGCAGGACTACGAAGCGTTCTTGCGGCGGTACGTGGAAGCAGCGCGAGAGTTGGCCGATCTCGAAGGGCCGACCGGGCTGCGCACTGCCGCGATTGAAAAGCGGCAGTTTCTGCGGTGGGCCCACGGTGAGATGAAAACGCTTCCCCGCACAGAGGCACGACGCATTCTGACGTACCTCTTCCGGCCCGTCCCGCTCGACAAGTTGTTCGCCGCTGCCTCCCGGACCGCTGCCCCGACGAACCTCGCCGCAGGCGATCCCGCAGAATACGAGGCAGGAGCGCAGATCGAATATGTGGCAGAGGATGTGGTGATGGCAGCGGCCAATGAATCGGCCAGCTTCGTGGCGAGGGCCGAGGTCAGCAACGTCGGCCCGCACACCATGGAGCAGTTGGAAGTCGATATACGGCGAATCGTGACTACCTATCCGAACCGCCCCGTTGGACCGCTATTTCAGGAAGTCCGGGATCTCCGGAATCGTTCCTTCGAACTGCTGGAAGGGCGGCAGCCCCCGCAGTTGACCCGGGACCTCTACGTCGCTGCGGGCGTGCTCTGCGGGATCCTGGCGAATGCCAGCTTCGATCTTGGGAAGTACGATGCGGCGGAGACCCAGGCCCGCACCGCATTCATGTGCGGCGAGCTCGCCGGGCACAACGGCCTCCGAGCATGGGTTCGCGGTTTGCAGGCGCTGATCACCTATTGGGATGGCCGTCCTGACGACTCTGTACGGCTCGCGGAAGCCGGCAGCAGGTTCATGCCCGAACAGGGGACGGCCCACATCCGTCTGATGAGCATCAAGGCACGCGCCCACGGACAGCTCAACCAGCCCGCCGACGCACTCGCTGCCCTCCTTGAGGCTGACACGATGCGTGAACAGCTCGGCGCAGGCGACGACCTCCCGGGCGGGATGATGGCCTTCCCCGTCGAGAAACAGCTCTTCTACGCCAGCAGCACGCACCTATGGCTCGGTGGCCGTCAACACCTTGGGGATGCCGAGGAAGCAGCCGACGAGGCCGTCACCATGTTCGAAGCCGCCGCGCCAGAGCAACGACGGCTCGGCGAGATGTCGCTGGCCCGTATGGACCTGGCAATGGCACGCATGGGCCGCGGAGACCTGGACGGCGCAGCACACCAGGTTCACGCCGTGTTGCAGGTCAACGCTCGCCGTGGCACGGAAAGCGTCAGGAAGAGGTTGGGGCACTTCACGCGAAACCTCGCCCTTCACCCTGGAGCCACGGAGCCGACTGCCATCGGGCTACGCGAAGCCCTCGCCGCCCACCAGGAACGGCACACTCTCGAACTCCCGTCCGGAGGTACCCGATGACAACCGTGACGCTGCTGCATCCCGGTTCGATGGGCGCGCCCTTGGCCGCCCAGGCAGTAGAAGCCGGCCACCGGGTTCTCTGGGTCTCCGACGACCGAAGCCACCGCACACACGGGCGTGCCGAGAAGGCTGGCTTCACCCCGTGCGAGTCACTGAACAAAGCCCTGGCAGCGAGTGAAGTGGTCCTGTCTGTCTGCCCACCCCAGGCAGCTGAAGATGTGGCCGGCGCCGTAGCCCAGCACGGGTTCGACGGCATCTATCTGGACGCGAACGCGATCAGCCCGCAGCGGATGCAGCGGATCGCAGCGAAGATGCCAGCCGACTGCTCTGTGCTGGATGGCGCGATCATCGGCCCGCCGCCGGCGGCGGGACGTACAGCCCGGCTCTACCTCGCTGGCGCCCTCAGCGCCATGGACGTGGCCAGCGGGCTGTTCGTGGGGACGTCTGTGCACGTCAGGGAAGCGGGAGCCGGAATCGGTGCGGCCTCCGCGCTCAAGATGTCGTTCGCCAGTTTCCAGAAGGCGGCGCGAACGCTCGCTGGCGTCTCGCACGCGCTCGCTGAGCAGCACGGCGTTGCCGACCTCCTCACCGAAGAAGCGAAAGCGATGACGTCCGAGATCCTCTCCGACCCGGAGTACTTGCCCAGCGTCGCCGCGCGTGCCTGGCGATGGGCACCCGAGATGGGTGAGGTCGCGGACGCTTTGCGTGGAGCGGCCCTCCCCGTAGAGATGGCCGAAGCGACGGCCTCCGTCCTGATGCGCTGGGAGCAGGACAAAGACCGAACGGATCTTCCACTGACCGTTGTGCTCTCCCATCTGCGGAGTGACGCTCCAGGCACAGCACAGCAGCGGCCGATGTGAATCCTTCTCCATGTCTTCGTGGTGGCCGGGTACATGCTTGATGGTGTCCCGCCCTGGCTACCGGCGCTGATGTTGGCAGGAGCGTCAGTTGCGAATCGTCACTGGGCTTCGGGGAAGTGCTGGAGGAAGGCGCGGAGACGGATCTCCTGCTGGTCGCAGTGCATGCGGCGGTACAGCACGTACGGCCAGAGCGCGGCTGCCGGGGATGGCGGCCGTCCCGCTGGGGGAGGGCCGGTCGGCAATCCGGTCCGTAGGGGCGGTGTGGTCGATGCCGCCGCAGCCCTCGAGCGCCGCCCCCATGACGGCCGTCACCAGCAGGAAAGTAGCCGACCGTTCGGACAGTAGCCGCTTACGGCACTCCCGCACGCCGAAGTGGCACCCGACCGGTCCGGATCACGGCCGGTGCGCGCGGACGATCAGATCGGCGCAGTCGCCGGCGATGGCGCGCCGACGGTCCGGGGAGAGGGGCAGCGTGCCGTATCCCGTCTCCACCCGCCCCTCGGTGACGAGCAGGTAGGCGAACTGCCGTGCGGTACGGGCGGGGTCGGGCACGACGAGCGTCCCGTCGAGGTCGCAGGTCCGGAAGTACGCCGCGATGTGACCATCGAGGGCCGGTGCGGCGGATCCCTTCCAGGTGCGCTGCAGCTGCGGGTGGTGGCTGATCTCGGCGACGGTGAGCCGGTGCAGCGCGGCCACCCGCGGCGAGAGCACCACGTCGAGGAGGCGCTCGCCGATCGCGGTCAGGTCCGCGAGGGGGCTGCCGTCGAAGCTGGCCAGGTTGTCCGGATCGCCGGAGCTGGCTGCCCTCGCCTCGTCCACCGCGGCGAGGAAGAGCCGTTCCTTGTCGCCGAAATGCCCGTACACGGTCTGCTTGCCGACCCCTGCCGCCGCCGCGATCGCGTCCACGCTCGTGCGGGCGTAGCCCTGGCTGGAGAAGACCTCGATGGCGGCGTCGAGGATGGACCGGCGTTTGACCGGTGAGCGCCGCGGGACCCGGCCGGCAGAACCAGTCATGGTCAGAACCTTCTCTCGTCAGATGAAGCGTCTCGCCCTAGTATCCATGAGACTGAACGGCCTAGTCTTATATTCGACTCGACTTCCCTCGATGGATGGGGATGGCACGACGGTGGATGCTGACGTGGTGGTGGTCGGGGCCGGTCCGGTGGGCCTCATGCTGGCCGCCGAGCTGCGGCTGGCAGGTGGCGCGCCGGTGGTTCTGGAACGGCTGGCCGAGCCGACGTCCGAGCCCAGGGCGCGCGGGGTGGGGCCATTGGCGGCCGAGGCGCTCGGGCGACGCGGTCTCGGCGCGCGGCTGACGGAATATCAGCCGAAGGCTCACGCCGACCGGACACGCGATCATGGCAGCGAGAAGGGCCACTTCGCCTGGATACACAAGATCGACCCGGCTCGGCAGGAAGAGCCGGAGCGCACAGGAGCGCTGATCTGGCAGCCGGATCTGGAGCGGATCCTCGGCGAGTATCTGGCCGGCCTCGGTGTACCGGTGCGGCGTGCGCACACGGTGACCGGAGTGGACCGGCAGAGCGACGGCATCACCGTGACCGTACGGACGCCCCAGGGGGAACGCCGGATCTCCGCGGCCTACCTGGTCGGCTGCGACGGGGGACGGTCCACGGTCCGCAAACTGACCGGGTTCGACTTCCCCGGCACACCGCCGACCATGACCGTGCGCCACGCGGCGGCCGACCTCGCGGACCCGGAGAAACTGCCGCCGTCGGGCCGTACCCCGACCGGCTCGCTGTTGATCGCCCACCGCTGACGCTCTCGCCGACGAGAGCGGTCTCGGCCGGCTGGTCCCGCGCGGTTGCACAGTCGTCCGGCTTCTCGCCGCTCCGCCGCGCAGAGCCGTCGCGGTGGGCTGGAAGACACGCCGCCGCAGGCGCTCCCCTGTCGGTCCGGGCCTACCAGCTGCACTCCGCGGCGCGGCTGCTTTCTTGGACCGGATCCGCCGTCTCCCCGATCGGCCTGGCGTTCGCCGTGCTCCACCTCGGCGGAAGGCCGACCGGCCTCGGCGCGCTGCTCGCGGCGGCGTGGCGCCGCAGATCCTGCTCCTGCTGGTCGGCGGCGTGGTCGCGGACCGGTGGTCGCGCGCCCGGGTGATGGTGTGGACGAACGCGGGTCTGCGGCTTGACGGAGGCCGCGGCGGCGGCGCTGCTGTGGTCCAGGGTGGCGCGGGTGTGGCATCTGGCGGCGATGGCGGCAGTCTGCGGCGCGGCGAGCGCCTTCTCCAACCCGGCAGGCGGGGTGCTGGTGGAGATCGTCCCGGCCGAGATTCGGCACAAGACGAATGCCCTGCTGAAGATCGGCCAGAACACGGTGAAGGCACGAGAGGCAGCGGCCTCGGTGGGTGCGGTGGGAGGTTCTCGGGGTTCCGTTTCGGGCTTTTGCGTCCGGATCCTCGGATGATTCATACGAGGATCCGGACGAAGGCTCTGCCGCCCGGAGTGAGATGTCTGCACTCGACCGCTCGGTGAAACGACGGTTGGTCGACCAACCTCTCGGAGGGCGTCCTGGACGCCGATCGGCAGGCTACCGACGGTAGTTCGCCCACGGCAGACGCGTATGGCGGCCAATGACTGGAAGACCCTCCGCGAACCATGTCAATGTACGGACCTCGCCAAAACCTGTAGGTCAGCGAAAGGATCCACGCCCATGCACTCCGTAGTCGCCACCTCCGTCAACCGTTCGCGTATCCCGTGTCCGTGGATGCTCGGCTCAGGCTCCGGCCGCAGAGTCGTCGGCATGCTGCGGGCGGCGGGCTGGTCCGCGACCGCTCCCCCGGCCAACACCCACTGCGGCAGCCCCGCGGGCGTGCCTACGTTGGCTGGTTCCCCGAAACCCCGGACCACCACCGCGGTGGAACCGTCGGGCGCACCAGCGTCACCGGGGCCAGGCAACAGAACGGCTGGACGCAGACATTGAGCAGCTGCACACTCTCCGAGGCCGTTTCCGGATTCGTCGCTGAGCTCGTTGACCTGCCGGTGGGTGTCGACGGCTTACTGCTTGTCGCCGGAGTGCGAAACCTGGGCCCGGAAACTTGAACCACGGATATATCCTGTCAAGATCCCCGCTTGTATTTCCCGGATGTGCACCGTCCTTTTGGTTGGCCTCGGTGCGTTCAATACCTGAGCCGTTCACCGGCGTGCAGCTGACTGCCCCTTGCGCTGAGATCCCCCGGTGGCTGCGCGATAGAACTGTCCGCCGAGAAGGCACGCCAATGGTCACCACGACGTGGTGGGCGCTCGTCACATGTGTCGCGGCTTGTTCCGGAGCGGCGCTCCGCTGAGCCGCTCCGGAACGATGTCCGCGGACGCGACAACGCCCTTCGGCGGCCGGAGGCGACGGGGCTGCCCGTTGCTCGAATCGGAGAGTTGAGCCCTCCGGCCGCGCGCTCCAGCCCCGGGATCCGGACGGGCGCAGGAGAGTTGGGTCTTCTTTGGGGCGCGCCCTTTATAGCGGGAGATCCCCGGTTAGCCAAACCGGACTTTCTCACCACCATGGGTGTTGTCCGCACCGGCTGCGCTTGGCGGTGGAGCCCATGCGGACGCAGTGGACAACGTCGCGTGGATACCGAGTAGGAAACAGCAGGGCGGCGGATGACTGCTGCTGACCTGGAACGCAGCGTCTCCCTCGGCGGCATCATTTTCAAGCCGCCGGTCGCTGCTGGGCGCATCCGGCGGCGTTCTCCCGCCGGTGCTACCTGCTCGATGAGAAGGCGCGCGACGTCGCGCCGTGTGAGGAACACCCATGCGCCGATCCGTGATACCCCATGCCATTTTTTCCGCCCCCTGCGATATGCGAGGCACCGCGCCTCGCACGGTCCGGGCCTCCTCTGTCGCCGAGGTGCGGTCATGGCGCTGACCCTGACCCGCGGTGTGGACAAGCTGACGGTTGATGAGGTCTGCGCCGAGCTGCAGGTCGCTCGGTCCACCTTCTACGACTGGCGGCAGAAGAACCGTGGGCCCCGCTGCATCCGGCTGCCGAACGGCGCTCTTCGTATCCGTCGCCGCGACTTTGAGAATTGGCTTACCGATTGTGAGGACCGTTCCTGATGGACAGTTCGTTCGACGTCCGGATCTACGGAATCGAGACGAACAGGCGGGAGAAGGGGAGCAGCTACACCCTCCGGTGGAAGGTGGACAGCAGGAAGCACAGCAAGACCTACGCCACGAGCGCGCTCGCAGACGCCAGACGGTCGGAACTGATGACCGCTCTGAAGAAGGGCGAGTCTTTCAGCTCCGCCACGGGTCTCCCGAAATCCTTCGCATCCAAGTCGGCGGAGAAGAGCTGGTATGCGTTCGCCGTCGAGTACGTCGACTGGAAATGGACCCGCTCGTCAGGGAACAACCGCAAGATCATCGCCAAGGTGATGGCCACCGCGACCGTAGCCCTGCTTCGTACGCCCGCGACGCAGTTCGAGCCCGTCGAGGTGCGCACGGCCTTGCGCGAGTGGGCCTTCAACACCAAGAGGAGAGCGGCGGCGCCCGAGGACGTACGGGTCATCCTCGACTGGGTACAACGCAACACCCTGCCCATGAGCGCCTGGGAGAACTCGGAGAAGACCGAGCAGGTCATCCACGCCCTGGGGACACGGCTGGACGGGACCACGGTCGCGGCCAGCTCCGTCACCCGGAACCGCCGGATCATGAACCTCGTCATGGGGTACGCGATCAAGCACAAGATCTTGCGGACCAACCCGCTTCCCCAGGGCAAGGGCGAGAACACTGCTCCGAAGATCGCGCTGGCCATCGACAGACGGGCATTGCTGAACCCGCGGCAGGTCGCCAAGTTGCTGGATTGGATCGGAGCGCGAACGCGAGGGGGCCGGTGCTACCGGGCCTTCTTCGCGACCCTCTACTACGCGGGTCTCCGCCCCGAGGAAGCGGTCGCCCTACGAGTGAGCGACGTCATACTCCCTGAATCAGGATGGGGCGAATTCCTGGTCCATGAGGCGCAGCCCGAGGTCGGCAGCCAGTGGACGGACTCGGGGGAGGTCCACGAGGCGCGCCAGCTCAAGGGCCGGGCCGTGGGAGACACCCGCCTTGTGCCGGTGCACCCGTTGCTCGTCGCCATCCTGCGCGAACTCATCAAGGCGTACGAGCTGGGCCCCACGGACCTGCTCTTCCCCGGAGAGAAGGGGGGGATGCTCGCCGGATCGGTTTTCCGTCGCGTCTGGAGGAAGGCGCGCGAGGCGGTGCTCCCCGCGCACGAGTACGACTCGCCCCTCGGCAAGCGCGTGTATGACCTGCGTCATACGTGCCTGACGGCCTGGCTGAACGGCGGAATCCCGCAGCCCCAGGTAGCGGAGTGGGCGGGCAACAGCGTTCCCGTCCTGATGGCGATCTACGCCCGCTGCATATCCGGTCAGGCGGCGGACTACTTGCGGCGTGTGGAGCCGCTTCAGGCCCTTCCGGAGGCCGAGGTGTGACCGCCGGCCGACAGGGGGAACAACGGCCGGGGGCTGGCGGCCGGGCCGTCGGCGGTCCTGCCGCGGGAGGCTCTGGGCGAGGGATCCCATGGGACGCATGTGGGACAGCCAGCCGTAGAAACCCGCTTTCAACCGGTGCCAGCCGGACTCCTGGCTCCGGCGGAACCCTGGGGTCCGCTTCGTTCGGAACTTGCGGACACCATGTCTGACCTGCGAAAACTCAGGCCAGCTGACAGGATGTCAGTGGTGCCCCCGGCAGGACTCGAACCTGCGGCCAAGTGCTTAGAAGGCACCTGCTCTATCCACTGAGCTACGGGGGCCGGGTGGTGGCCGTGGTGGCCGGAGCCCCGCGGTGCCTGCGGTTCCGACCGTGCGGCCGGGGTGCCGGCTGCTGGGTTGGGCGGTTCCGTGACCTTGCCGGGGACAAGGATAGGGCTCCGGGTGCCTCGTCCTGGTTGCTTCACCTCCGTGACACGTTGTGGAGGTTCCGTGAAGCGGTCCCGATAATCGCAGGCAGGTACGAATTCTGCACCGCTTTTGGCGTCCCAGGAGGCGGGTGTTGTGTACTCGTTATGCCTGGGCCCCGTCCGTCGCGGGGGCTCCTTGTGTCACTGATGCTGATCTGAGCGGGTCTGTTCGGCGCGTACACAGGGCTATACGCTTCAAAAACCCAGCAAAATTGGGCATTCTTCGCATGTGGCGACCTTGGACGTACGGCCTCAATTGCTCGACGCACTGTCCGCACTGCGCGACCGTGTGGACGCCGCACGCTTTCCCCTGCCACTCCCAGGCGCCGCGCGGGCCCGCCGCACGCGTGTCGAACTACTGGCGCAGCTCGACGACTATCTGGTGCCCCGGCTGCGTACGCCCGAAGCCCCGCTGCTCGCCGTCATCGGCGGATCGACCGGGGCGGGGAAGTCGACGCTGGTCAATTCGCTCGTCGGCCGCCGCGTCAGCGAGGCCGGGGTGCTGCGCCCGACCACCCGGATGCCGGTGCTCGTGTGCCACCCCGACGACTACTGCTGGTTCGCGGGCCAGCGGGTGCTGCCGCAGCTCAGCCGGGTGTGGGTGCCGACCCAGGACGGGGCGTACGAGCAGGATGTGTACGAGCGCGGGGCGGCCGACGGCGCGGCCGACGGCGGCGCGTACGGCCAGGACGACGGGGCCGGCTTCGAGCCGGGCAGCGCCCCCGACAGCGGGCCGCCCGCGATGCGGATCGAGACGGACGACGCGCTGCCGCGCGGGCTCGCGCTGCTCGACGCGCCCGACATCGACTCGCTCGTCTCCCGCAACCGCGAACTCGCCGCCGAACTGATCTGCGCGGCCGACATCTGGGTGCTCGTGACCACCGCCGCGCGCTACGCGGACGCCGTTCCGTGGCACCTGCTGCGGACCGCCAAGGAGTATGACGTCACGCTCGTGACCGTCCTCGACCGGGTTCCGCACCAGATCGTCACGGACATCTCCGGCCGGTTCGCGGCGCTGCTCGAAAAGGCCGGGCTCGGCGACGTGCCCCGGTTCACCATCCCCGAACTCCCCGAGTCGGCGGGCGGCGGCAGCGGGCTGCTCCCCGCCACCGCCGTCGCCGCCCTGCGCGACTGGCTCGCGCTGCGCGCCGAGGACCCGGCCGCCCGCGCCGCCGCCGCGGGCCGCACCGCGGCCGGCGTGCTCGCCTCGCTGCGCTCCCGGATGCCCGCGCTGGCCGGCGCCTCCGCCGCCCAGCACGCGGCGGCGCTGCGCCTGACGCACATCGCCGACGAGGCGTACGACGAGGCCGCGGAGCGCGTCCGGCGGGAAGTCGCGGCGGGCGAGGTGCTCGCGGGCGACGCACTCGCCCACTGGCAGGGGCACCCCAAGGGCAGCGGCCCCGAGGAACTCCTCGACGCGCTCACCGACGGGCTCGGCGCGCTGCTGCGCTGCGCGGTCGCCGCCGCCGACGAGCGCATCACGGACGCCTGGCGCCGGGAGCCGGCCGCCGCGTCCAGCGGTCCGGGCGGCCCGTTGGGGCCCGTGGGCGCGGTGGGAGCCGCCGGGTTCGCCGGCGGGGGCGGGGGAGCGCCCGGGGGCGTCCCGGACGCGGAGAC
>NZ_JAYMZR010000084.1:0-33899 GCF_035828615.1 Streptomyces sp. H27-D2
GGACCTGGCCGTCCGGCCGGGCCGGGAAGGCCGTCCTGGCCCGGCTGTTCGTCCAAACCCGACACGTTCCAGTCCGTCTCCTCCGCGGCGGCGTCCACCGCGTTGTCGATGAGGTTGCCCAGCACCGTCACCAGGTCACGGGCCGGCAGCGCGTCCGGCAGTACGTCGTCGATCCGGCTGTCCGGTGCGAGGACCAGCTCGACGCCGCGTTCGTGCGCCTGGGCGGCCTTGCCGAGGAGCAGGGCCGCGAGTACGGGTTCGGCGACCGCCGCGACGACCTGGTCGGTGAGGGCCTGGGCCAGTTCGAGTTCGGCGGTGGCGAACTCCACCGCCTCGTCCGCCCGGCCCAGCTCGATCAGCGAGACGACGGCGTGCAGCCGGTTGGCGGCCTCGTGCGTCTGCGAGCGCAGCGCCTCCGTGATGCCGCGTACGTCGTCCAGTTCGCCCGACAGGGCCTGGAGCTCGGTGTGGTCCCGGAGGGTGACGACGGTGCCGCGCCGTTCGCCGCTGGAGATCGGCGAGGTGTTGACCACCACGATCCGCTCGGCGGTCAGATGCACCTCGTCGACCCGCGGCTCGGTGGCCAGCAGCGCGCCGGTCAGCGCGGTGGGCAGCCCGAGCGCGGTCACCGACCGGCCCACCGAGTCGGCGGGCAGCCCGAGCAGTTCCCGGCCGCCGTCGTTGACGAGCGCGATGCGGCGCTGGCCGTCGAGCATCAGCAGCCCTTCGCGCACGGCGTGCAGCGCGGCCTCGTGGTAGTCGTGCATCCGGCTCAGCTCGGCGGCGTTCATCCCGTGCGTGTGACGGCGCAGCCGGGCGTTGACGACGTACGTGCCGAGGCCGCCGAGGGCCAGGGCGGCGAGCGCGACGCCGATCAGCCCGAAGACCTGGCTGCGCAGCCCGTCGCTGATGGTGTCGACCGTGATGCCCGCGCTGACCAGCGCGATGACCGGCCCCTCGCCCCGCGCGCCGGCCCGCACCGGGGTCACCACACGCACGGAGGGGCCGAGGGTGCCGGTGTACGTCTCGCTGAAGGTGCGGCCCCGCAGCGCCGGGCCGATGTGCCCGAGGAAGCGCTCGCCGATCCGCTCCCGGTCGCGGTGCGCCCAGCGGATGCCGTCCCGGTCCATGATCGTGACGAAGGTGACCCCGGTGTCCCGGCGGACCCGCTCGGCGTACGGCTGGAGCGCGGCGCTGGGGTCGGCGGAGCGGACCGCGTCGGCGACGCCGGGGGAGTCGGCGATGGCACGGGCGGCGGCGGTCGCCCGGCTGCGGGCGGCGTCCTGCGCCTGGTCGTGGGCGGTGACGTAACTGAAGATCGCGCACCCGGCCACCACGGCCGCCACCAGCACGACCTGCATCGCGAAGAGCTGGCCGGCCAGGCTGCGGGGGTGTGGCACGCGGGGTCTGCGCATGTCCGACAGTCTGCC
The DNA here is from genome assembly GCF_035828615.1 of Streptomyces sp. H27-D2. Taxonomy (NCBI): domain Bacteria; kingdom Bacillati; phylum Actinomycetota; class Actinomycetes; order Kitasatosporales; family Streptomycetaceae; genus Streptomyces; species Streptomyces sp. H27-D2. Next base: position 1,431 of record NZ_JAYMZR010000084.1, read on the forward strand.
CCGGCGGGCGTTCGTGAACGTAATGCACGCAAGGGTGACCGCCGTCACAGTGTGGTGCATAGTCGCCGGGACCGTCCCGCACGGTCCAGCACGTGAGCCGCACGTACTGTGCCAGGACCCCGTAGGAGGCAGCCGTGGCTGCGCAGACCCCGCCGAAATCCCCGCCCGAGGCAACCCCCAAGCGCGACCGGACGCACTATCTCTACATCGCCGTCATCGGGGCGGTGCTCGCGGGCATTCTGATGGGCTTCGTCGCTCCCGGGGTGGCCGTCGAGCTGAAGCCGCTCGGGACCGGCTTCGTGAACCTCATCAAGATGATGATCTCGCCGATCATCTTCTGCACGATCGTGCTGGGCGTCGGTTCGGTACGCAAGGCGGCCAAGGTCGGCGCGGTGGGCGGGCTCGCGCTCGGCTATTTCCTGGTGATGTCGGTGGTGGCGCTGGCCATCGGCCTGCTGGTCGGCAACATCCTGGAACCCGGCAGCGGGCTGCAGCTCACCGAGGCCGCGCGCAGCGCGGGGCAGGCGCAGACGGCAGGCGACGGCGACTCGCTCGCGGACTTCGCGCTCGGCATGATCCCGACTACGCTGGTCTCCGCCTTCACCGAGGGCGAGGTGCTCCAGACGCTGCTGGTCGCGCTGCTGGTCGGCTTCGGGCTCCAGGCGCTGGGCCGCACCGGCGAGCCGGTGCTGCGCGGGATCGGGCACATCCAGCGGCTGGTCTTCCGGGTGCTGGCCATGATCATGTGGGCCGCGCCGGTCGGTGCGTTCGGCGCGATGGCGGCCGTGGTGGGCGAGACGGGTCTGGACGCCCTGAAGGCGCTCGGCGTCATCATGATCGGCTTCTACACCACCTGTCTGCTGTTCGTGGTGGTGGTGCTCGGCACGCTGCTGCGGCTGGTCACCGGGGTGAACCTGTTCCTGCTGCTGAAGTACCTGGCGCGGGAGTTCCTGCTGATCCTCTCCACCTCGTCGTCCGAGTCGGCGCTGCCGCGGCTGATCGCGAAGATGGAGCACCTGGGCGTCAGCAAGCCCGTCGTCGGCATCACGGTGCCGACCGGCTACTCCTTCAACCTCGACGGCACGATGATCTATCTGACGATGGCGTCGCTGTTCATCGCGGAGTCGATGGGCGACCCGCTGAGCCTGAGCCAGCAGGTCTCGCTGCTCATCTTCATGATGATCGCGTCCAAGGGCGCGGCGGGCGTCACCGGCGCGGGTCTGGCGACCCTCGCGGGCGGCCTCCAGTCGCACCGGCCCGAGCTGGTGGACGGCGTGGGCCTGATCGTCGGCATCGACCGCTTCATGAGCGAGGCCCGCGCGATGACGAACTTCGCGGGCAACGCGGTGGCCACGGTGCTGATCGGCACCTGGACCAAGGAGATCGACAAGGAGCGGGTGACCGAGGTGCTCGCCGGGCGGCTGCCGTTCGACGAGTCGATGCTCACCGACGACGCCCACGCCGACCCGGTCCCCGATGCGGCCTCCGACAGGATCTCGGACGCGCCCGTGCCGGTGCGGAGCGTGGACATCTCCAAGACGCCGGGGGAGCTGGGAGAGTCCGGACCGTCGGCCGAGTCCTCGAAGTCCGCTTCGGTGAGCGGCTGATGGGCGGGCGGGCAGCGGTACGGTCCCGGCTGCGGACCGCCGTACGGCTGCGGACGCCCGTACGGCTGCGGACCCCCGTACGGAGCGGGACGGCAGCCCACTGACCGGGGCTCCGTGACCATCCCCCCGTTTCTCCCCCGGTCACGGAGCCCCTTCCGGCGGACCGCCCCCCAGCGGTCCGCGCAGGACGGCCCCGCCGCCCGGCGCGGCGGGGGTATCGCGCTGGGCCGGACGCGCCCGGCGCGGGAGGGGCCCCGCGCTACCCGGACTCGTCCGGCGCGCCCGGCGCATCCGGCGTGCGCACCCGGCGCACGACCTCGGCCGCGCGCTCCGGCGGGACGCCGACCGAGGCGAGCACGGCCGTCACGGCGGCCGCGCCGGCTCCCTCCGTCGGCAGTGCGCCGTCGTTGACCGCCTGCATCAGGCCGAAGAGGGTGTGCTCGTGCAGGTGCGCGAGGGCGCGGGCCGGCAGTGGGGAATGGAACAGCCCGTCGTCCAGCCCCTGCTGGATGACGGTCGCGGCGTTGCGCCGTACGGGTTCCAGCCGGGCCCTGATGCCGGCGTCCGTGATGCTGTGCTGGGCCAGCGAGACCAGCAGCCGGTAGCGGTCGGCGTACTGCCAGACGGCGAGGGTGCTGCGGGCCAGCGCGATGTCGGCCGGCGCCGCCGGGTCCGCCGCGCCGACGGCGAAGGCCCTGGTCACATCCTCGACGGCGGTGTCCGTCAGAGCGGCGAAGAGCGCCTCGCGGTTGGCGAAGTGGCCGTACAGGGTGCGGCGCACCAACCCGGCGGCACGGGCGATCTGGTCCATGCTCGCGTCCGGGTCGCGGAGCAGCTCATCGAGCGCGATGTCCAGGATGCGGCGGCGGTTGGCCGCGGCGCGGGTGCTGTTCGGGCTGGTCATCCGGCTCCTTGGGGGGCTGTGATGTGCTCCCTGATCTGCTCATTTTGCACGCCGATGTGCAATAGCGTAACTTGCACAGTGCTGTGTAATTGCACAGTGGTGTGCAAGATCAAGTTCAGATTGCGGAAGGTGGCAGCGTGAAGCTCGTCATGTCCAAGCCGGTCGAGGAGATGGGCCCGCCCTACGGCAGGCGCTGGTGGGCGCTGGGTGTGCTGTGCCTCAGCCTGCTGATCATCGTCATGGCGAACACCTCGCTGACGGTGGCCGCGCCCGCCATGACCATGGACCTCAACCTGAGCAGCGCCGACCTGCAATGGGTCATCGACGGCTACACCGTCCCGTACGCGGCCCTGATGCTGCTGCTCGGCGCCATCGGCGACAAGTACAGCCGTCGCGGCGCGCTGCTGCTCGGCCTCGTCGTCTTCGGCCTCTCCTCGGTCGCCGGAGCCCTGGTCGACAGCTCCACCGGCGTCATCGCGGCGCGGGCCGTGATGGGCGTCGGCGCGGCGATGATCATGCCCGCCACGCTGTCGCTGCTGGTCGCGACCTTCCCGCGCGCCGAGCGCGCCAAGGCCATCACCATCTGGACCGCCACCGCCGGGCTCGCCATCGCCGTCGGTCCGCTGGTCGCGGGCGCGCTGCTGGAGGACCACAGCTGGTCCTCCACCTTCCTCATCAATGTGCCGATCGCCGCCCTGGGCATCGTCGGCGCGCTGCTGCTCGTACCGCCCTCCAAGGCGGCCCACAGCGAGCGGCTCGACCACGTCGGCGGACTGCTGTCCGTGATCTGGGTCGGCGCGCTCATCTACATGATCATCGAGGGCCCGCACTTCGGCTGGGGCGCCGCCGCGATCACCGCGGCCGTCATCGCCGGCGTCGGCCTGATCTGCTTCGTGCTCTGGGAGCTGCGCCACCCGCGCCCCGTCCTGGACGTACGGCGCTTCGCGCAGCGCGCCTTCGCCGGATCGACCCTCGCCGTCGCGCTGTTCTTCCTCGCCGTCTTCGGCGCGTTCTACTACCTCACCCAGCACCTCCAGTTCGTGCTCGGCTACTCGCCGCTCGACACCGGCGTACGGATGCTGCCGCTGGCCGGCGCGGTCTTCGTCGGCGGCGCGCTGACGGCCTGGCTGACGCCGAAGCTCGGTATGAAGGTCACCGTCGCGATGGGCATGACCATCGGCACCGTCGCCCTCGTGCTGCTCACCCTGATCGACGTGGACTCCACCTACAGCGACGTCGTGCTGCCGCTGGTGATCCTCGGGCTGGCCATCGGCCTGAGCCTGTCGCCCTGCACCAACGCCATCATGGGCTCCTTCCCCGAGGACCAGCTCGGCGTCGGCGGCGCGGTCAACAGCACCTCGATCGAGCTGGGCGGCTCGCTCGGCATCGCCGCGCTGGGCACCGTGCTCGCCAACTCCTACTCCTCGGAGCTCGGGGACGCGGCGGCGAAGGCCGCGGCCAAGGGCGTCCGGCTTCCGGCCGACGCGCTCGGCACCGCGCAGGATTCGGTGGGCGCCGGCCTGGCCGTGGCCCGCAAGGTCGGCGAACAGGCGGGCGCCCAGCAGGGCCTGGCCTTCGCCGACGCCGTGCGCGGAGCGTTCTCCGAGGCGGTCGCGCACACCAGTGTGATCGGCGCGGTGGTACTCGGCGTCGGCACGGTCCTGGTCGCGGTACTGCTCCCGATGCGCGGCGGCGCGAACGCGCCGACGGCGGACGAGCGGGCGGACGGGTCCGCGGCGGACGGAACGGCGACGGATGAGGCCGCGACGGATGAGGCAGCGGTGGCCGGGTCCGTGCCGGACCAGGCCACGACGGCCAGTGAGCAGCCCGCCGAAGCTGTCTGATCCGCGGTAGCCCCGGCTGACTGTCAGTGCTCGCTGCCACTATGGCGATATCGCAGGACTGCGCGAAGGGACCGCGCGAACCGAAGGGCAGCACATGGGCACGTGGGGCATCGGCCCGTTCGACAACGACTTGGCCGCGGACTTCGCCGACGAGTTGGACGAACTGGCCGAGCAGGCACGGCACGGCGCGCTCCGCGGCGCCCTGGGCGCCGCAGCCGAGGAAAGCGGATACCTGGAGGCGACCGACGCCGACGTCGCACTCGCGGCGGCGGCCGTCGTGGCCGCCGCCAGGCCCGGCGCGATGGCGCTCGCCCCGGCGTACGGGCCCGAGCAACAGGTCCCCGCGCCGCCGCCGGAGCTGGTCCGGCTCGCCGCGCGGGCGCTCGACCGCATCGTGGGCGCGGACTCCGAGCTCAAGGAGTGGTGGGACGAGACGGCGGACGGCAAGGCGTGGCTGGACGAGACGGTGCGGCTCCGTCGGGTATTGACCGAGGGGCAGCCGTTGCCGTGACCGGCAAGGCCGGCCCCCGGACTTGGTCCGGACGGGCCGGCCTCAAACGCCTGGGGAACCCCCGGCCGAAGGCTGGGGAGGGCGCGATTTTCAGCCCGGCCGCAGCCAGACCGTCGCCAGCGGTGGCAGCACCGGCAGGATGCTGCTCGTGCGGCCGTGCCAGGGGGCCGGCTCGGATTTGAGGGGCTCGGGGTTGGCGATGCCGCTGCCGCCGTAGGAGGCCGCGTCGGTGTTGAGGACCTCGCGCCAGACCGCGGGCGAGTCCGGCACGCCGATCCGGTACTGGTGCCGGACCACCGGTGAGAAGTTGCTGATGCTCACCAGCGGTGACCCCTGCGCGTCGTAGCGCAGGAAGGCGAACACATTGTCCTCCGCGGCGCCGCCGTCGATCCAGGCGAAGCCGGACGGGTCGGTGTCCCGTTCCCAGAGCGCCGGGGCGCCGGTGTAGACGCGGTTCAGGTCGCGCACCAAGTCGCGTACGCCCCGGTGGTCCTGCTCGGCGGAGTACGAGGGGTCGAGCAGCCACCAGTCCGGGCCGTGGCCCTCCGACCACTCCGCGCCCTGCGCGAACTCCTGCCCCATGAAGAGCAGTTGCTTGCCCGGGTGCGCCCACATGAAGCCCAGATACGCGCGGTGGGTGGCCCGCTGCTGCCACCAGTCGCCCGGCATCTTGGACACCAGCGACCGCTTGCCGTGCACGACCTCGTCGTGCGAGATCGGCAGCACGTAGTTCTCGCTGTACGCGTAGACCATCGAGAAGGTCATCTCGTGGTGGTGGTATTTGCGGTGCACCGGCTCGTGCGTCACGTAGTCGAGTGAGTCGTGCATCCAGCCCATGTTCCACTTCAGGCCGAAGCCGAGACCGCCGAAGCCGCCCGGCCCGATGTGGTGCGTGGCGCGCGTGACGCCGTCCCAGGCGGTCGACTCCTCGGCGATGGTGACCACGCCGGGGCAGTGCCGGTAGACGGTCGCGTTCATCTCCTGGAGGAAGGAGACCGCGTCCAGGTTCTCCCGGCCGCCGTGCTCGTTCGGCGACCACTCGCCCGCCTCGCGCGAGTAGTCGAGGTAGAGCATCGAGGCGACCGCGTCGACCCGCAGGCCGTCGAGGTGGAACTCCCGGCACCAGTAGACGGCGTTCGCGACCAGGAAGTTACGGACCTCGGGGCGGCCGTAGTCGAATTCGAGGGTGCCCCAGTCCGGATGCGCGGCGCGGGCCGGGTCCTCGTGCTCGTACAGCGTCCTGCCGTCGAACTCGGCCAGCGCCCAGTCGTCCTTCGGGAAGTGCGCGGGAACCCAGTCGACGATGACGCCGATGCCGGCCCGGTGCAGCGCGTCGACCAGGAACCTGAAGTCGTCGGGGGTGCCCAGGCGCGCGGTCGGGGCGTAGAAACCGGTGACCTGATAGCCCCACGAGCCGCCGAAGGGGTGCTCGGCGACCGGCATCAGCTCGACGTGCGTGAAGCCGAGGTCCTTGACGTACGCGGGCAGCTGATCGGCCAGTTGGCGGTACGTCAGCCCCGGCCGCCAGGACGCGAGATGCAGTTCGTAGACGGAGAACGGCGCGGCGTGCACCGGGCGGTCGCCGCGGTGCGCCATCCAGCGGTCGTCCTGCCAGCGGTGGTGCGAGACGTCCACGATCGAGGCGGTCGCGGGCGGGCACTCGGTGCGCCGCGCCATCGGGTCGGCGCGCATCGTACGGCTGCCGTCCGGGCGGGTGATCTCGAACTTGTAGAGCGAGCCTTCGCCGACCCCCGGCAGGAACAGCTCCCAGACGCCGCTGCCGCCCAGCGAGCGCATCGGGAAGACCGCGCCGTCCCAGTAGTTGAAGTCACCGACGACCCGCACCCCGCGCGCGTTCGGGGCCCACACGGTGAACCGGGTGCCCGCGACGGCCTGATGGATCATCGGCTCCGCGCCCAGCGCCTGCCACAGTTCCTCGTGCCGCCCCTCGCCGATCAGATGCAGATCGAGCGCGCCGAGCGCGGGCAGGAAGCGGTACGGGTCGTGGACCTCCAGCTCGGCGTCCTCGTAGCCGACCAGCAACTGGTACTCCGGGATCTCGCCGAGCGGCAGCAGCCCGGCGAACAGCCCGTCGCCCTCGGCGCGCAGCGTGGCGCGCAGCCCCTTGGCGACGACGGTGACGGAGCGGGCGTACGGGCGCAGCGCGCGGAAGGCGACCCCGCCGGGTACGGGATGCGCGCCCAGCACCGAGTGCGGGTCGTGGTGCGTGCCGCCGAGCAGCCTGCCCCGCTCGTCCGGGTGCAGGGCCGCGGCGGGCCGTACGCCGTGGCCGCCGCCCACGTCGGCGGTCGGCGCCGCGGGCTCCTCCGCCGGGCCGGAGTCGGTCGGGCGGCCCGTCGCCGGGCGGTGCGCGGCGGACCTCCCGGCCGCCGGCGGCGCGGAAGTCCCCGAGCGCGCACCGCGCTTGCCCACGCTGTTGGGGCGGGTGCGCTGCGGCGACCCGCCCGGCTGCGAGCGCGGTGCGGCCCGCGGCACGGGCGGGGTTGCGGACGGCGACGGTACGGACGGCGGCGCGGGGTCGCCGAGCGGGCCGCTGCCGGCGGACCGCGTAGGCGAGGTCTCGGCGGGGGCGTCCGGCGAGGCGTCGGAATCCGGCGAGGCGTCGGAAGAGGCGCCATCCGCTTCGGCGGGCTCTGCGGGGCGGGCGGCGACGGGTGCGTCCGGCTGCATGGTGCGCGGGGCTGCCTTCGGTTCGGGGGCGGGGTTCGGTTCAGCGGCAGTGTTCGGTTCGGCGGCAGGGCCCGGCAGGAATGTCGCGGGCACTTGAGGGGGAGCGCCGGCGGACGGGCGGCGGTGGGAGGGCGGTTGGGCGGTCACAGCTGGAGCCTCCTGACGGAGCGGGTACACGGTGGACAGCGGTCCCGCCCGCACAGCCGGGGTGCGAGCGGGCCCGCGGACTTCGGGTAGCCCTCGTGGCGCGACCTCATGCGTCCGGACCGGAGTCCGCGGTGAAGCCGGGGCGCGCGGGCGGGACGGTGCGCGGGGGCGCGGGGGTGGCGGAATCGGGGCGCGCGGGAGGGACCGTGCGCGGGCGCGCGGGGGTGGCGGTATCCGGGCGCGTGGGCGGGACGCCGCGCGGGGCGGTGTCCGGGGCCGCTTGCGGGACGTCGCGCCGGGTCGTGTCCGCGCGCGCGGGCGAGACGCTGCGCGGGGTGGTGTCCGGGGCTGTGCTCGCGACGCTCGTGACGCCGCGCGCCGCGCCGTCTGGTACCGCGTGCGAACCCGCGTCCATTGCTGGGGGCGCTCCGGCCGCTCCGGAGCCCGTACCGGCGTCCGCGCCCGAGCCGTCGGCCCCCGCCAACCGGCGGATCGCGGCCATCGGGACGGGCAGCCAGTCGGGGCGGTGCCGCGCCTCGTACAGCACCTCGTAGACCGCCTTGTCGGTCTCGAAGGCCCGCAGCAGCTCCGGCTCCCCGAGCGGGTCGGCGCCGCCGGCCTCGGCGTAACCCGCGCAGAAGGCGTCCCGGTTGATCCGGGACCAGTCCTGCGCCCAGGCCGCCTGGTGGCCGGGCGACGCCTCCGGCGAGGGGAGGCTGCGGGCCGCGTAGTCGAAGGAGCGCAGCATGGCGGCGACGTCGCGCAGCGCGGGTTGCGCGCGGCGGCGTTCGGCGAGCGGGCGTGCCGGTTCGCCCTCGAAGTCGATCAGGGCCCAGCGGCCGTCGGCGGCGGTGCGCAGCGTCTGGCCGAGGTGCAGATCGCCGTGGATGCGCTGCGCGGGCCAGGTGCGGCCGTCGCGCCCGAGCGCGCCGAGTTCGTCGAAGGCGGTGCGCAGCCCCGCGCAGTACGGGCGCAGCGCGGGCACCGCGGCGGCGGCCGCCGCGAGCCGTTCGGCCATTCCGGTCGCGAGGTGTTCGATCTGCGGCCGGCGCAGCACGGCGGTCGGCAGCGCTTCGGCGAGGGAGAGGTGGACCTCGGCGGTGGCCCGGCCCAGTGCGCGCGCGGCCGTGCTGAAGTCGGCCCGCAGCGACAGCGAGTGCAGCGCGAGCTGCCAGCCGTCCACCGCGTCGGGCAGGAAGGGCTGCAACACGCCGAGAGTGGTCGGCTCGACCGCGGGACCACCGGCCGAGGGCGCTGAAGTCGCCGTAGCAGCCGATCCCGTAGAGGCCGCCGACACAGTCAACCCCGCCGCCCCCGCAGCCTCCGCCGCACCCGACACATCCGCCGGACCGGCCGCTGGCGGCTCGCCGACGCCCTCCGCTTCGAACCACGCGGCGGGTGCGGGCACCCGGTCGCACTTCGTACGGGCCAGCGCGAGCGGCAGTTCGAGGTCGGGGTTGACGCCGGGGGCGGTCCGCCGGAAGACCTTGAGAATGTAGGCGTCGCCGTACACCACCGAGGTGTTGGACTGTTCGGCGGTGATCGGGCGGGAGGGCAGGCTGGACGCTATGGCGGTGCCCGGCTCCCGGGTGAAGCGCAGCGCGCCGAGCCGGCCCGGCATCCGCAGCCGTTCCAGCAGCAGCGCGGTGAGCCGGGGGTCCTGGAGCGCGTCGTAGACCGTCCGGCCGTGCAGCGGGCCGCCGGTCGGGCGGCCGATCAGCGCGGGCGCGAGCACCGGCGGCAGCGTGGAGCGGATGCCCAGCAGCAGTTGGTAGCAGTCGTTGGTCGGCGGCCCCGGCTGTTGCGCCCGTACGAGCAGATGGAGCAGTCCCGGCGTGGCGCCGCCCGCCGCGACGGGCAGCAGCTCGGTGGCGGAGACCAGCGTGAAGCCATGGATGGGACGGCCTTTGCCGGCGAACCAGCGCTGCCGTGGCACCCATTCGCGCAACAGCGGAACGAGCGAGGCGAGCAGGCCGGGCGGTGTGAGGCCGGTACTGCGGATGGGACCTGTGGGCGCCGCCGCGATCGATGCTGCGGCGGTGGCGCGAGTGGAGGAGCCCTCCGACATGGCGTCGCGTCCTTTCCCCGGGCACACGACAGGTTGCACAGAGTGTCCCGGATTGCGGCATTGACTGTCCGGCGGTGTGGGACGTGTCGGACGAGGATCGTCCGGATGACTGAGCCGGCTGCTCCATCGGTCGGCCGAACGGGTCGGTCGACGGTGGCTGCGCGATGCCGGCCGCGGGCTTGGGATTCTCGGCTGTGCTCAGCCCCCGGCGCGGCAAGGGGGAGCCTGCCCAACGACCGAGCCGACTTAACCGGCGTCACGCGGGTAATCCTTGTGAATCGGGGTGGATCACCAGATTGGATCACGATACGGCCGGTCCGCCGCGACGGCCCGCCGGGAGAGATCCGGGCGGGCCGCCGTCAATCGGCCGCGTGGGCCGGCGGGACAGGGGCGGGACAGGGGCGGGACAGGGGCGGGACAGGGCCACGAGACAGGGACAGGCCCAGAGGCTCGCGGCCTCGGCAGCCCGGCTCCACGTCAGCCGGTGCGGCGCCTGGTGCGGTGCCCGCCGCCGCGCCCGCCGCCGCGCCCGCCGCCGTACGGGGCGTCAGGCGGGAAGGGGCGTTTCGCGCCGTAGCCGAAACCAGTAGAAGCCGTGCCCGCCCAGCGTGAGCAGATAGGGCAGTTCACCGATGGCCGGGAAGCGGACCCCGCCGATCAGCTCGACGGGATGACGTCCGCTGAACGACTGCAGGTCCAGCTCGGTGGGCTGGGCGAACCGCGAGAAGTTGTTGACGCACAGCACCAGGTCGTCCTTGTACTCCCGCAGGAAGGCGAGCACGGCCGGGTTGCTGGACGGCAGCTCGGTGTACGAGCCGAGCCCGAAGGCGCGGTTCTGCTTGCGGATCTCGATCATCCGGCGGGTCCAGTGCAGCAGCGAGGAGGGGCTGCTCATCGCCGCCTCCACGTTGGTGACCTGGTAGCCGTAGACCGGGTCCATGATCGTCGGTAGCGAGAGCCGTCCCGGGTCACAGGACGAGAAGCCCGCGTTGCGGTCCGGCGTCCACTGCATGGGCGTGCGCACCGCGTCCCGGTCCCCCAGCCAGATGTTGTCGCCCATGCCGATCTCGTCGCCGTAGTAGAGGATCGGCGAGCCGGGCAGCGACAGCAGCAGAGCGGTGAACAGCTCGATCTGGTTGCGGTCGTTGTCGAGCAGCGGCGCGAGCCGCCGCCGGATGCCGATGTTGGCGCGCATCCGCGGGTCCTTGGCGTACTCCGCGTACATGTAGTCGCGCTCTTCGTCCGTGACCATTTCGAGGGTCAGCTCGTCGTGGTTGCGCAGGAAGATGCCCCACTGGCAGCTGGTCGGGATCTGCGGGGTCTTGGCCAGGATCTCGGAGACCGGATAGCGCGACTCGCGGCGCACCGCCATGAAGATGCGCGGCATCACCGGGAAGTGGAACGCCATGTGGCACTCGTCGCCGCCCTTGGCGTAGTCGCCGAAGTAGTCGACGACGTCCTCCGGCCACTGGTTGGCCTCGGCGAGCAGCACGGTGTCCGGGTAATGCGTGTCGATCTCGGAGCGCACCCGCTTGAGGAAGGCGTGCGAGCGCGGGAGGTTCTCGCAGTTGGTGCCCTCCTCGGCGTAGAGGTACGGCACGGCGTCCAGCCGGAAACCGTCGATGCCGAGGTCCAGCCAGAACCGCAGCGCGGAGATGATCTCCTCCTGCACGGCCGGGTTCTCGTAGTTGAGGTCCGGCTGATGGGAGAAGAAGCGGTGCCAGTAGTACTGCTTGCGGACCGGGTCGAAGGTCCAGTTGGACGCCTCGGTGTCGACGAAGATGATCCGGGCGTCCTGGTACTGCTTGTCGTCGTCCGCCCAGACGTAGTAGTCGCCGTACGGCCCCTCGGGGTCGGTGCGGGACTCCTGGAACCACTCGTGCTGGTCGCTGGTGTGGTTCATGACGAAGTCGATGATCACCCGCATGCCGCGCTGGTGCGCCGCGTCGACGAACTCCACGAAGTCGGCGAGGTCGCCGAACTCGGGGAGCACGGCGGTGTAGTCGGACACGTCGTAGCCGCCGTCGCGCAGCGGCGATTTGAAGAAGGGGGGCAGCCACAGGCAGTCGACGCCCAGCCACTGGAGATAGTCGAGCTTGGCCGTGATGCCCTTCAGGTCACCGATGCCGTCGCCGTTGCTGTCCTGGAAGGACCGCACCAGGACCTCGTAGAAGACGGCTCGTTTGAACCAGTCGGGGTCCCGGTCCTTGGCGGGAGTGTCCTCGAAGGTGTCGTGGACGGGCTCATTGAAGATCATGGTGTGGGTGACCCCCCGATCGGTGAGGACGGTCGCAAGGTGAGAATGTGCGCGGGCACGGCCCGGGGGCCGGGCTCAAGGCGCACATAGTTGTCCTTGCCCCAGAAGTAGGTCTCACCGGTGAGCTCGTCGCGCACCGGAAAGGAGTCGGGCCAGTCGAGGCCGAGTTCCGGCATGTCCAACGAGACGGTGGCCTCCTGGGTGTGGTGCGGGTCGAGGTTGACGACCGTCAGGACGCAGTCCTGGCCCGACCGTTTGGAGTAGGCGATGACCGCCTCGTTGTTCGTATCGTGGAAGTGCAGGTCGCGCAGTTGCTGCAACGCGGGGTGCCGCCTGCGCAAACGGTTCAGCAGGGTGATCAGGGGAGCGATGCCGCGGCGCGTGCCGTCCGGCGCGGCCCGCTCGGCCGCGGCCCAGTCCCGCGGGCGCAGCTGGTACTTCTCCGAGTCGAGGTACTCCTCGCTCCCGACGCGCGCCGGTGTGCCCTCGCACAGCTCGAACCCGGCGTAGACGCCCCAGCTCGGCGACAGTGTGGCCGCCAGCACGGCCCGTACCTCGAAGGCGGGACGGCCGCCCTCCTGGAGGTAGGCGTGCAGGATGTCGGGGGTGTTCACGAAGAAGTTCGGCCGCATGGAGCCGGCGGCCGGGCCGGACAGCTCCGCCAGATACTCCGTCAGCTCCTGCTTGCCGGTGCGCCAGGTGAAGTAGGTGTACGACTGCTGGAAGCCGATCTCGCCGAGGGTGCGCATCATCGCGGGCCTGGTGAACGCCTCCGCCAGGAAGATCACGTCCGGGTCGCTGCGGTTGATGTCGCCGAGTACCTTCTCCCAGAAGACCACCGGCTTGGTGTGCGGGTTGTCCACCCGGAAGACGCGCACCCCGCGCTCCATCCAGAACCGCAGCAGCCGCAGCGTCTCGCGCACCAGGCCCGGGAAGTCGGCGTCGAAGGCCAGCGGGTAGATGTCCTGGTACTTCTTGGGCGGGTTCTCGGCGTACGCGATGGAGCCGTCGGCGCGGTGGTGGAACCACTCGGGGTGCTTGCCCACCCAGGGGTGGTCCGGAGAGCACTGCAACGCGAAGTCGAGGGCGACTTCCAGCCGCAGCTCGCGCGCCCTGGCGACGAAGTGGTCGAAGTCCTCGAAGGTGCCCAGGTCCGGGTGGATCGCGTCGTGTCCGCCCTCCGGGGAGCCGATCGCCCAGGGGCTGCCGACGTCGTGCGGCGCGGCGGCCAGGGCGTTGTTCGGCCCCTTGCGGTACGAGGCGCCGATCGGGTGGATGGGCGGCAGGTAGACGACGTCGAAGCCCATCGCGGCCACGGCGGGCAGCCGTTCGGCGGCGGTCCGCAGGGTGCCGCTGACCGGCGGCGCGCCCTCCTCGACGACCGCGCCCTCGGAGCGCGGGAAGAGTTCGTACCAGGAGCCGTAGAGCGCGCGGCGGCGCTCCACGAGCAGCGGCAGCGGCCGGGAGGCGGTCAGCAGTTCGCGCAGCGGGTGCCGCTCCAGCGCGCCGGTGACCTCGGGTTCCAGCGCGGCGGCCAGCCTGGCCGCCGCCGGACGGACCTCCTCGGGCTCGCGCAGCGCGTCCACGGCCCGCAGCACGGCCTCCCGGCCGTCGCTCTTGGGGACGTCGGCCGCTGCCCGTTCGTGCAGCTGGGCCCCCTCTTCGAGGACCAGTTCGGTGTCGATCCCCGCCGGGATCTTGATCTTCGCGTGGTGCCGCCAGGTGCCGATCGGATCGCTCCAGGCCTCGACCACGTACGTCCAGCGGCCCTCGGCGTCCGGCGTGACGTCGGCGCCCCAGCGGTCCGTGCCGGGCGCCAGTTCGCGCATCGGCGTCCAGGGCCCCGCCCGGCCGGCGGGATCTCGCAGGGCCACGTTCGCGGCCACCTCGTCGTGTCCCTCGCGGAAGACGGTCGCGGAGACCTCGAAGGTCTCGCCGACCACCGCCTTCGCGGGACGGCGACCGCAGTCGATGAGAGGACGGAGGTCCAGGACGGGGATGCGACCGATCATGAGATCACCTGAAGGCGTTGCGGGTTGCGCCACTTTGCGGGCTTTTACTCTTTGTATCGGCTCCGTTGACGGTTGACGCGCTGTGGGCATGGCCGCTCCTGTCCGCGTTCACTCGGGTGGGCGGATAACTGGGGCAATGGAGTTCACAGGCCGCGCTACTCCGGGGCGCCCGCTGGAGCCTTCCCAGGTCGCCCGGGCGGGCAACCCGTTCGGTCCGGAACTACTGGTGCGTAACGGCGCACAGCCGCCGGATCCGTTCGCCCGCCGGCGGTGCCGAGTGCCGTGCGGGCTGCCGGACGATTCGTGCCGCGCGCTGTTCACCTGCGGCAACCGGACGGGCTGCCGATCCGTGGTCCTGCGTGACTCGCTCTGCACAGCCTGTGCGACCCGTGCGCCGCCCGTCGAGGGGTCGGAGCCGGTCCGTCTGTCCGCCTCTCGTGTTCCACGCGGGCGCGTCCCCACACCCGTGCCGACCGGGGCGCGTTCGGAATGTGGCGGGAAGTGCTCGTACTGGCGTCCGCTCCGTCATCAGCGCCGACACCCTCGCCGAGTGGGGTCTCGTCGCTGTGCGAGAGCTTGAATGTCGCATCAACTCGGCCTGATGTGAGCTGAGTTGATTCGCAGCTGTGATCCCGCCGGCCCCCGGTGGGGCCGGAGTGGCGGGGAAACGGCGGGGTTGGGCCGTACGAGGGGGTGGAATCAGCCATATCGGGTCGATTTCGGGGGCGTGCCCGACCGGTCCGTGTACGCCGCTGAAGTTTGGGGTCCGTGCTGGGAAGGTGGGAGTCGTGAAGGCCATCCGTCGTTTCACCGTGCGCCCCGTCCTTCCCGAGCCCCTACGACCGCTCAGCGACCTCGCGCGCAACCTGCGCTGGTCCTGGCATCCCGAGACCCGCGAACTCTTCCAGGCCGTCGACCCCGCCGGCTGGCAGGCGGCCGGCTGCGACCCCGTGCGACTGCTGGGAGCCGTGTCCGCCGAGCGGCTAGCGGCGCTGGCCGAGGACCGCCGATTCCTGCGGCGGCTCGCCGCCGTCGCCGACGATCTGCACGACTATCTGGAAGGGCAGCGCTGGTACCAGTCCGCCGAACCGGAACCGCCCGCCGCCATCGCCTATTTCTCACCCGAGTTCGGCATCACCGCCGCCCTGCCGCAGTACTCCGGCGGCCTCGGCATCCTCGCCGGGGACCACCTCAAGGCCGCCAGCGACCTGGGCGTACCGCTCATCGGGGTCGGCCTGCTCTACCGGCACGGCTACTTCCGGCAGTCGCTCTCCCGCGAGGGGTGGCAGCAGGAGCAGTACCCGCTGCTCGACCCCAACGAGCTGCCGCTCCGCATGCTGCGCGAGCTGGACGGCACCGCCGCCCAGGTCGGCCTCGCGCTGCCCGGCGGCCGTACGCTGCGGGCCTCCATCTGGCAGGCCCAGGTCGGCCGGGTCCCGCTGCTGCTGCTCGACTCGGACGTCGAGGAGAACGACCCGGGCGAGCGCGACGTCACCGACCGGCTCTACGGCGGCGGCAGCGAACACCGATTGCTCCAGGAGATGCTGCTCGGCATCGGCGGCGTCCGCGCGGTCCGCGCCTACTGCCGGCTCACCGGGCACCCCGTGCCCGAGGTGTTTCACACCAACGAGGGACACGCCGGCTTCCAGGGGCTGGAGCGCATCCGCGAACTGGGCACGGCAACCGCACCGGCACAGCAACCTGAACCGGCACCGCAATCTGAACCGGCACAGCAACCTGAACCGAGAGTGGCACCGCATCCGGAACCCGGACCGGAACAGCGCGCCGGGACGCCGGCCGGGCCGCGCGCCCCGCTCGGCTTCGCCGCCGCCCTGGAATCCGTACGCGCCGGGACCGTGTTCACCACCCACACACCGGTGCCCGCCGGCATCGACCGCTTCGACCGCGAGCTGGTCGCCCGGCACTTCGGCGACGACGGCGAACTGCCCGGCGTCGACGTCGAGCAGGTCCTCGCGCTGGGCATGGAGACCTACCCGGGCGGCGAGCCCAACCTCTTCAACATGGCCGTGATGGGACTGCGGCTCGCCCAGCGCGCCAACGGCGTCTCCACCCTGCACGGTCAGGTCAGCCGCCAGATGTTCGCCGGGCTGTGGCCCGGCTTCGACCCCGAGGAGGTGCCGATCACCTCCATCACCAACGGCGTCCACGCCCCCACCTGGGTGGCCCCCGAGGTGTTCCGGCTCGGCGCCCGCCAGATCGGCGCGGGCCGTACCGAGGACGCGCTGTCCGTCGGCGGCTCGCAGCGCTGGTCGGCCGTCGCCGACATCCCCGACACCGCCATCTGGGAACTGCGCCGCACCCTGCGCGAGCAACTCGTAGAGGAAGTACGGACCCGGCTGCGCGCCTCCTGGCGGCACCGCGGCGCGGGCGACGCCGAACTCGGCTGGATCGACGGCGTACTCGACCCGGACGTGCTCACCATCGGCTTCGCCCGCCGCGTCCCCTCGTACAAGCGGCTCACCCTGATGCTGCGCGACCGGGACCGGCTGATGAAACTGCTGCTGCACCCCGAGCGGCCGATCCAGATCGTCGTCGCGGGCAAGGCGCACCCCGCCGACGACGGCGGCAAGCGGCTCATCCAGGAACTGGTGCGCTTCTCCGACGACCCGCGGGTGCGCCGGCGCATCGTCTTCCTGCCCGACTACGGCATGGCGATGGCCCAGAAGCTCTATCCGGGCTGCGACATCTGGCTCAACAACCCGCTGCGCCCGCTGGAGGCGTGCGGCACCTCTGGGATGAAGGCCGCGCTGAACGGCTGTCTCAACCTCTCGGTGCTCGACGGCTGGTGGGACGAGTGGTTCGAGCCGGACTTCGGCTGGGCCATCCCGACTGCGGACGGCACCGCGACCAGCGAGGAGCGGCGCGACGAGCTGGAGGCGAACGCCCTCTACGAACTGCTGGAGGACCGGGTCGCGCCGCGCTTCTACGACCGCTCCGGCGGGATCGACGGCGGCGCGGGCCAGCCGCAGCGCTGGATCGAGATGGTCCGGCAGACCCTGGTCACCCTCGGGCCCAAGGTGCTCGCGGGCCGGATGGTGCGGGAGTACGTGGAGCGGCTGTACGCCCCGGCCGCACGGGCGCAGCGCACGCTGACGCCGGAGGTGGCCGGGGAGCTGGCGGCCTGGAAGAAGAAGGTGCGCGCCCGCTGGCCGGGGGTCGCCGTCGACCATGTCGAGGCGACCACGACCGCTCCCGTCGACGGCAGCGCGGAGCTGGGCTCCACGCTGGGGCTGCGGGTGCGGGTCGCGCTCGACGGGCTCGCGCCGGAGGACGTCGAGGTGCAGGTGGTGGCCGGGCGGGTCGACGAGGGGGACCGGATCACCGGCGCGGTGGCGCTGCCGCTCAAGGCGGCCGGCGGTCCCGATCTGGAGGGCCGCTGGCTCTACGAGGGGCCGCTCGCGCTGGACCGTACCGGCTCCTTCGGCTACACGGTCCGTATCCTGCCCGCGCACCGGTTGCTCGCGAACACCGCCGAGCTGGGCCTGATCGCCGTGCCGTCGGAGGCGACGGGGGAGGCGGCCGGGGTGCTGCTGCGCTGAGACCCTTCGCGGCGGCCGGGCGGCCGGCCGAGTGCGCCGCTGGGCGCGCACAGCGGTGGGCGGTGTCCGAGGGATAAGCGGGAGCCTCGGACACCGCCCGGTCAAGCGGGGTGGTGCGGTTTCGCTCTGGAACTGCCGATGGGAACTGTGGAACTTTTGTAGAGCTGCCGAACTTTTGCAGAGCTGCCGAGAACGGCTGCCGGCTACTTCTTGACGGCGATGCCGGCCCAGGCGGCGTCGACGCCCTTGTACTCGGCGCTGTCCGCTCCGTACAGGTCGGTGGCCGCCTTCAGTGTCGCCTCACGGGCGGCGTGGAAGTCGGTCGTCGTCGTCATGTAGGTGGTCAGCGCCTTGAACCAGACCTTCTCGGCCTTGGCCCGGCCGATGCCCTCGACCTTGGCGCCGTCGGCGGTCGGGCTGTCGTACTTGACGCCGTTGATCTCCTTGGCCCCGCTGCCTTCGGACATCAGGTAGAAGACATGGTTGGCCGGACCCGAGGAGTAGTGGACGTCGAGGTCGCCGAGACCCTCGAACCAGTCGTCCTTCGACTGGCCGTCCTTGCTCGGCTTGTCCATGTAGCGCAGCGGGGTGCCGTCGCCGTTGATGTCGATCTTCTCGCCGACCATGTAGTCGCCGACGTCCTCCGCGTTGTCCGCGTTGAACTCGACACCGGCGGCGAAGATGTCCGAGGTGGCCTCGTTGAGGCCGCCGGACTCACCGCTGTACTCCAGTCCGGCCGTGGCGGAGGTGACGCCGTGCGTCATCTCGTGGGCCGCGACGTCGATGGAGGTGAGCGGCGCGGCGTTGGCGGTGCCGTCGCCGTACGTCATGCAGAAGCAGCTGTCGTCCCAGAAGGCGTTGACGTAGGCGTCGCCGTAGTGGACGCGCGAGGAAGCGCCCTTGCCGTCGCCCTTGATGCCGCTGCGGCCGTGCACGGTCTTGTAGTAGTCCCAGGTGAGCGCCGCGCCGTAGGCCGCGTCGACGCCCGCTGTCTGCGCGTCGGCCGGCTTGCCGGTGCCCCAGGCGTCGTCGGCGTCGGTGAAGAGCTTGCCCTCGCCCGACTCCTTGTTCTCCAGGTTGCTGGTGGCGTGGTTGCCGCGCTCGTAGTCCTTCAGGGAGAACTCGGAGCCGGACTTGGTGGTGCCGAGGTCGACCTTGCCGCTGTACTGGCTCTGGCCGGTGCCGGTCTCGATGGCCTGGTGCTCGTACAGCTTCTTGCCGGTCTTGGCGTCCGTGATGACGTGCAGCTTGCTGGGCGTGCCGTCCTTCTGGAAGCCGCCGACGACGGTCTCCCAGGCGAGGGTCGGCTTGCCTTCCGCGGCCCAGATGACCTTGCGGGGAGCCGCCGGGGCGTCGGCCTTCTTGCCCTCGGACCGCTTGGCGGTCTTGAGCGCCGACTGTTTGGCCGCGGTGGGCGCGACGCTCGCCTTGGTGCCGGCGACCGCGATCTTCGCCTTGGTCGCCTTGGTGGCGCCCTTCGAGTCGCCGTTCTTGGCCTCGTGCACGACGAGGTCGCCGCCGAGGACCGGCAGACCGGCGTAGGTGCGCTCGTAACGAGTGTGCGTGGTCCCGTCGTTGTCCTTGATGACGTCGCGGACGACGAGCTTCTCCTTGGCGCCGAGGCCCAGCGTCCCGGCCGTGTCGGCCTTGGTCGCGTTGGCGTCGCGCAGCAATTCGGCGCGCTGCGAGCCGGAGAGCTTGGCGGCCATCGCGCCGGTGTCGGCGGACTGCGCGGCTCCCGCGGAGCCGGTGCCGATACCTGCGGCGAGCAGGCCTGCCGCGACGACGAAGCTGCCGGCGACGCGGGTGGTCCGTGATATGAGGGGGGTCACGCGAACTCCTTCTGCTGAACGTGGGGGGTTGAAGAGAAGCAGGAGGTGCGGGTGCGTTGTGCGGTGTGCGTGGGAAGAGTGACACTTCAAGCGCGGACATGTCACGGGTCTAGCCGCAAGTTGACCAAATTTTGTCCGTTGGGAAACGATCCGGGTCCGAATAACGAACCCGGGCGCTGTGCCGGGGAGTTGGACTCCCCGGGCACAACGCCCGGATCGCGCGGTTTGGCTCAGCTCGTGATCAGAAGGATCAGAAGGTGAGCTTCACGCTGTTGATGTAGCCGGTGTCCTGCGCGTAGACGTCCTGGACCCGCAGCTTCCAGGTGCCGTTGGCGACCTCCGAGGAGGCGTTCACGGTGTAGGTCGTCTGCACGTTGTCGGCCGAGTCGCTCGCGCTGGAGTTCTTCAGCCGGTACGCGGTGCCGTCCGGGGCGATCAGGTCGACGACCAGGTCACCGCGGTAGGTGTGGATGATGTCCACGCCGACCTTCAGGGTGCTGGGCGCGTTGCCCGTACGGCCGCTGACCACGACCGAGGAGGTGACCGCCGCGCCGACGTCCGGTATGGCGACGTCGTTGGTGTTCTCGAAGACGTTGCCGCCGCCGGTGGTGTTGACGGTCCACTTGAAGGCCGCGGTGCCGGTCTTATTGGCCGAGTCGGTGACCGTGACCGTCACATTGCTGGTGCCGGTGGCGGTCGGGGTGCCGGAGATCAGGCCGTTGGAGGCGTTGATCGACAGACCGGCGGGCAGCCCCGCGGCCGCGTAGTTGAGCGCGCCCGCGTTGCTGCTGCTGGCCTTGATCTGCAGGCTGGCGGGCTGGTTGACGATGCTCGTCTGGTCGCCGGGGGCGGTGACGGTGACGCCGTCGGAGACCCGGGCGCCCACGTTCACGCCGGCCCAGGCGTTGGCCACCGCGTTGTACGAGGCGCTGCCCGAGCCGAACAGGTCGGCGGCGGCCTGCAGGGTCGCGGTGCGCGCTCCCGCGTAGTTGGTGTTGGCGCTCATGCGCTCGGTGAGCGCCTTGAACCACACCTTCTCGGCGTTGGCCCGGCCGATGCCGGTGACGGGGAGGCCGTCGGAGGTCGGGCTGTCGTAGCTGACGCCGTTGATGACCTTCTGGCCGCTGCCCTCGGAGAGCAGGTAGAAGAAGTGGTTGGCGACACCCGAGGAGTAGTGGACGTCGACCCCGCCGATGCCGGAGTACCAGTAGTCCTTGGACGCGCCGTCCTTGCTCGGCTTGTCCATGTAGCGCAGCGGGGTGCCGTTGCCGTTGATGTCGATCTTCTCGCCGACCAGGTAGTCGCCGACGTCCTGCGCGTTGTTCGCGTTGAACTCGACGGCCGCCGCGAAGATGTCCGAGGTGCCCTCGTTGAGGCCGCCGGACTCACCGCTGTAGACGAGCTTGGCGGTGGCCGCGGTGACGCCGTGCGTCATCTCATGCGCGGCCACGTCGATCGAGGTGAGCGGCTTGGAGTTGCCGGAGCCGTCGCCGTACGTCATGCAGAAGCAGCTGTCGTCCCAGAACGCGTTCACGTAGTTGTTGCCGTAGTGGACGCGGGAGTACGCGCCGACGCCGTCACCGCGGATGCCGCTGCGGCCGTGCACGTTCTTGTAGTAGTCCCAGGTGAGGGCCGCGCCGTAGTGCGCGTCAACGCCCGCGGTCTGGATGTTGCTCGGCAGGCTGTTGCCCCAGACGTCGTCGGGGTCGGTGAACAGCGTGCCGGTGCCGGAGCTGCCGTGGTTGAGGTTGTACGTCTTGTGGTTGCCGCGGCCGGTGTCGGTCAGCGTGTACGAGGGGGCGGTGCCGAGGGTGACCTGGCCGCTGTACTGGCTGTTGCCGGTGCCGTTCTCGATGCCCTGGTACTCGTGCAGCGTCTTGCCGGTCGTGGCGTCGGTGATGACATGCAGCTCGTTGGGGGTGCCGTCCTTCTGGAGGCCCCCGACGACGGTCTCCCAGGCCAGCACGGGCTTGCCCTGGGCCGCCCAGATCACCTTGCGCGGGGCCTTGGCGGCGTCCGCCTTCTTCGACCCGTCGGCCTTGGCGGCCTTGAGCGCCGTCTTCTCGGCGCTCGCGGCGGGCTTGTCGGCGGAGGTGTCCGAGACCTTGATGGTGGCCTTGGTCCCCTTGGTGACGCCTTCGGCGGCGCCGCTCTTCGACTCGTGCACCACGAGGTCGCCGCCGAGGACGGGCAGTCCCCCGTAGGTCCGCTCGTAGCGGGTGTGGGTGGAGCCGTCGACGTTCTTGACGACGTCGCGGACGACGAGCTTCTCCTTGGCGCCCAGACTCAGGCTCTTGGCGGTGCCGGCCTTCGTCGCGTTGGCCTCGCGGATCAACTCCGCGCGCTGGGCGGGCGACAACTTGGCCGGGAGGGCTCCCGGGTCGGGCTTGGCGTACGCCTTGGCGCTGCTGGCCGCACCGTCCGGCTGGGCGGTGGCGGTGCCTGCTTGTACGCCTACGGCGAGCATCGCGGTCACGGCGACGAGTGCGCCGGTGGCTACGGCACGCCGCTGGGGGGTGGGTCTCACGCTGGCTCCTTCTGCGGTGGCCGCTGGGTGGCGGCCAAGGAAGACCGGTCGGCTGGGTGGCCGGCCGGGCAGATCACGGCAGAACAAGTGGTGTGTGTGGGGGGAGTTTTACGGTGGGGCTGAGCTGTGGCACTGAGCGGTGGCACTGGTCGGCACGGCGCAGCGGTGGGGCTGTGGGGGTGCGGCGCTTCAGCCGAGGGAAGAGTGCCACCGGCAGGGGGTGTGTGTCAGGAGCGCGTCAATAAGTTGGCCGGAAACTGTCCGTTGACCAAAGTCCGCTGTTCGTATATCGGGGAAATGGGTCGGGCGCTGTCCGGGGGGTCAGCCCCCGGACGGCCGGCCGCGGTGGGCCGACCGGTCTCGGCGGAGGCCGGCCGGCCTCGGCGGAACGGTGGGTCGGATCGGTCAGAAGGTCAGCCGCCAGTTGTTCAGCGTGCCGATGTCCAGCGGGCCCTCGTCCTTGACCCGGAGCTGCCAGGTGCCCTTCGCGGCCTCGGAGACGGCGTTGACGGAGTAGGTCTCCTTGACGTTCGGCGCCGGGTCGGCGGAGGAGGCCTTGAGCGGGTAGACGGTCCCGTCCGGGGCGATCAGGTCGATCGCCAGGTCACCGCGGTAGGTGTGGGTGATGTCCACGCCGACCTTGAGCGCGGTCGGCGCGCTGCCCTCGACGCCCTCGACGGTGACCGGCGAGGTGATCGCCGCGCCGCCCGCGTCCGGAATGGCGACCGGGGTGGTGTTCTCGAAGAACTTGCCGGTGAGCGCCGGGCCGACGGTCCACTTGAACTCGGTGCTGGCGCTCTTGCCCTTGACGTCCTTGACGGTGACCTTCACCGCGGACGTCTGCTCCTTCTTGGGGGTACCGGAGATCAGACCGGTGTAGGCGTTGATCCGCAGCCCCTCCGGCAGCCCGGTGGCCCGGTAGTCCAGTCCGCCCGGGTTACTGCTGGCGGCCTGGATCTGCAGGCTGGCGGCGGTGTTCTTGGAGGCGAGCTGGTCGCCCGGCGCGATGATGTCCACGCCGTCCACGATCGGACGGCCGACGTTCACCCCGGCCCAGGCGTTGGCCACCTCGACGTAGCTGGGGCTGTTCTGCCCGAACAGCTCGGCGGCGGCGGTCAGCGTCGCCCGGCGGGCGTCCGCGAAGTCGGTCGTGGACGTCATCTGCTCGGTGAGCGCCTTGAACCACACCTGCTCGGCGTTGGCCCGGCCGATGCCCTTGACCAACAGGTTGCCCTGCGTCGGGCTGTTGTACGAGACGCCGTTGATCACCTTCGCGCCGCTGCCCTCGGACAGCAGGTAGAAGAAGTGGTTGGCGATGCCGGACGAGTAGTGCACGTCCACATTGCCGACGCCGTCGTACCAGTAGTCCTTGGACCCGCCGTCCTTGCTCGGCTCGTCCATGTAACGCAGCGGCGTGCCGTCGCCGTTGATGTCGATCTTCTCGCCGACCATGTAGTCGCCGACGTCCTGCGCGTTGTCGGCGTTGAACTCGACTGCCGCCGCGAAGATGTCGGAGGTCGCCTCGTTCAGGCCGCCGGACTCACCCGCGTAGATGAGGTTGGCGGTGGCCGCGGTGACGCCGTGCGTCATCTCGTGAGCCGCGACGTCGATCGAGGTGAGCGGCTTGGCGTCGCCCTCGCCGTCGCCGTACGTCATGCAGAAGCAGTCGTCCGACCAGAAGGCGTTGACGTAGTTGTTGCCGTAGTGGACACGGGAGTACGCGCCGACGCCGTCGCCCTTGATGCCGGTGCGACCGTGGATGTTCTTGTAGTAGTCCCAGGTCAGCCCGGCCCCGTAGGCCGCGTCCACGCCCGCGGTCTGCGCGTTGGCGGGGGTGCCGTCGCCCCAGAGGTCGTCGGGGTCGGTGAACAGCGTGCCGGTGCCGGCGCCGCCGTGATTGAGGTCGTACGTCTTGTGGTCGCCCCGCCCGTAGTCCGTGAGGGACCAGGTGTCACCGGTCTGCGTGGTGCCCAGGTTGACCTGGCCGCTGTACTGGCTCTCGCCGGTGCCGCCCTTGACGCCCTGGAACCGCGTGAGGACCTTGCCGGAGCGCGCGTCGTTGACGACGTGCAGCTCGCTCGGTGTGCCGTCCTTCTGGAGGCCGCCGACGACGGTCTCCCAGGCCAGCACCGAGAGGCCCTTGCCGGCCCAGATCACCTTGCGCGGGGCCTTGGACGCGACGGTCTTCTTCGCGCCCTCCGCCTTGGCCGCCTTGAGAGCGTTCGACTTGGCGGTGCCCGCGGCCACCTCGGCCGTGGTGCCGGCGACCTTGATCTTCTTCTTGGTCGCCTTCGAAGCGCCGAGGTAGGCACCGCTCTTGGCCTCGTGGACGACGAGGTCGCCGCCGATGACCGGCAGACCTCCGTAGGTCCGCTCGTAGCGGGTGTGCGTGGTGCCGTCGGCGTTCTTGATCACATCGCGGACGACGAGCTTCTCCTTGGCGCCGAGGCCGAGGGAGTCGGCGGTGTCCGCCTTCGTCGCGTTGGCCTCCCGCAGCAGTTCGGCCCGCTGTGAGGGGGAGAGTTTGGCCGGCAGCGCGCCGGGATCGGGCTTCGACTTGGCGGACGCCTTGGCACCCTGCCCGGAGTCGTCGGGCTGGGCGCTGGCGGTGCCGGTCTGCACGCCTACGGCGAGCATGGCTGACGCTGCGACGAGTGCGCCGGTGGCTATGGCGCGGCGGTGGGTGGTGCTTCTCACGCGAACTCCCTCTGCGGTGACCGCGGGTGGCGCGGACAGTCGGTACCGGACGGCGGGTCATGCCGGTCCAGGCAGAACAAGTGGGGCGTGTGGGGGGGGGCGCCGTGGGGGCGTGGGGCGGGTGTCCGCTGGGAACTGCCGCGACTGGTGCGTCAGTTCGCGACGGACGGGGGGAAGACTGCCATTGAAGACGAGAGCGTGTCAGGAGTGCCTCGGTACATTGACCGGAAAGTGTCCGTTGCGCGTCAGTGCCCTTCCGTAATACGGACGGTCGTCATACGGAGGGTCGCCAACGGACGGTCGTCATACGGAGGGTCGTCATACGGGCGGTCGGGTGATCCGGCCCGGCTCGGGGCCACGGGCGCTCGCCGCGCCGGCCCCGAGCCGAGCCGGGTGGGGCGGGGTCACTCGGAGGCGGCTCCCCCGTTCCCGGACGCGGGCCGGGTGCCGATGCCGACCGTGGCGTACAGCTCCTCGGACTCGACCACGCGCGGGATCAGCCCGTTGCGGGCGAAGACCTCGGCGGTCCGCGCCGCTTGGCGCTCGCTCGTCTCGACCAGTAGGTGGCCGCCGGGCGCGAGCCACCGCGGCGCGGCGGCGGCCACCCGCCGCTGCACGTCGAGCCCGTCCGCACCGCCGTCGAGCGCCACCCGCGCCTCATGGACGCGGGCTTCGGGCGGCAGCAGCCCTATCGCCTCGGTGGGTACGTAGGGCGCGTTGGCGACCAGCACGTCGACGCGGCCCCGCAGGGTCGCGGGCAGCGGCGCGTAGAGGTCGCCCTCGTACACCCGGCCGCCCGCGGTGACGACGTTGCGGCGGGCGCACCGCACCGCGGCGGGATCGATGTCCACGGCGTGCAACTCGACCCGTTCCAGGGCCGCGCTCAGCGCGGCGCCCACCGCGCCGGAGCCGCAGCACAGGTCGACGACGAGGGGGCGGTGTGGCTGGGGTGTGCTGTGTTCGGGCCGGTCGGGCTGACCGGGCCGACCGGTCCGGCCCGTCCGACGGACGGTGGCGGCGGCCCGGCGGGCGAGGGTCGCGGCCTGCCGGACGAGGAACTCGGTACGGCGGCGGGGGACGAACACTCCGGGGTCGACGGCCACCCGCAGACCGCAGAACTCCGCCCAGCCCAGGACGTGTTCGAGGGGCAGCCCGACGGCGCGCCGGTCGGCCATGGCGGTGAGCTGGGCGGGGGTCCGCGCGGTGGAGGTGAGCAGCCGCGCCTCGTCCTCGGCGAAGACACAGCCGGCGGCGCGAAGCCTGGTGACGATGGCGGACGTGGGCAGCGGGGATGGAGAAACCGACATGGAAGCCTTCCGGGATACCGAAGGGCGCCCTCCCGGTCGGCTACGTCAAGTGGACCGCATGGCCGCGAGATGAGAGCACCCAGCCTGATACAGCGGTAATGGGTCCCACCTCCTCGGTAGCTTCGCTACTTGCGACGGCAACACTACCCGAGCCGCCTGCCGATGCGACGCGGACACGTCACGATGAGCCGGAAGCAGCAGCCGTGAGCCGGAAATACCGGCCGCGAGCCGGAAACAGCAGCCGCACCGCACGAGCCGGGACCCGGTGGCCGCCGCCGCAACGTGTCCGGGTATCAGACCAGGCTGTCCCGCCACTCCCGGTGGAGGTCGGCGAAGCGCCCGCGGTCCGTGATCAACTCGACGGGCGCGCCGTCCTCGACGACGCGTCCGTCCGCCATCACCAGCACCCGGTCGGCGATCTCCACCGTCGAGAGGCGGTGCGCGATGACCACGGCGGTGCGGCCGTGCAGCACCGTGTGCATGGCGTGCTGGACCGCCCGTTCGCCCGGGATGTCGAGCGAGGAGGTCGCCTCGTCCAGGATGAGGACGGCCGGGTCGGCGAGCAGCGCGCGGGCGAAGGCCACCAACTGACGCTGGCCGGCGGAAATCCGGCTGCCCCGCTTGCGCACGTCCGTGTCGTAGCCGTCCGGCAGCGCGGTGATGAACTCGTGCGCGCCGATCGCCCGGGTGGCCCGCTCGATCTCCTCGCGGGTGGCGTCGGGGCTGCCGATCGCGATGTTCTCGGCGACGGTGCCGGAGAAGAGGAAGGCCTCCTGCGTGACCATGACGATGCCCCGGCGCAGCTCGGCGGTGGAGAGTTCGCGCAGGTCCACGCCGTCGAGCAGGACCCGGCCGTCCGTCGGGTCGTAGAAGCGCGCGAGGAGTTTGGCGACCGTGGACTTGCCCGCGCCGGTCGAGCCGACGACGGCGACGGTCTGTCCGGCGGGGAGGGTGAGGCGCAAGCGCGGCAGCACCTCGCCGCCGGTGCGGTACGCGAAGCGCACCTCCTCGAAGACGACTTCGCGGCCCGGCTGCTCGGAGGCGAGGGCGGGCAGCGGGCGCGGGTCGGCCGGCTCGGGGACGGTCGGGCGCTGGGCGAGCAGCCCCGCGATCTTCTCCAGCGAGGCGGCGGCGGACTGGTAGGAGTTGAGGAACATCCCGAGCCGGTCGATCGGGTCGTACAGCCGCCGCAGATACAGCACCGCCGCCGCCAGCACGCCGAGCGCCAGGCCGCCGGACGCGACGCGGTACGCGCCCCACATCACGATCGCGGCGACCGCGGTGTTGGCGACCAGCCGGGACAGCAGCACATAGCGCGCCATCTCCAGTGTCACGTCGCCGTTGACCCGCGCGTGCTGCCCGTTGAGCCTGCCGAACGCCTCGTCGTTGACGCGCTCGCGGCGGAACGCCCGTACCGGACGGATGCCGTTCATCGTCTCGGCGAACTTCACGATGACGGCGGCGATCGCGGAGGACTTCCGGCGGTGCAGGCGCATCGAGCGCTGCCGGAAGGACCGTACGAGGAGATACAGCGGGCCGAAGGAGACGACGGCGGCGGCGCCCAGGCCCCAGTCCAGCCAGAGCAGCGTCACCGAGATGTAGACCATCGACAGCAGGACGCCGATCAGCTCCTGGAGCCCGTCCTCCAGCAGTTCGCGCAGCGACTCGACGTCGGTGGTGGCGCGGGAGATCAGCCGGCCCGAGGTGTAGCGCTCGTGGAAGTCGACGCTGAGCGCCTGGGCGTGCCGGAAGATCCGGCCCCGCAGGTCCAGCAGCGCGTCCTGGCTGACCTGGGCGGCGCCCCGTACGAAGACGAACTGCAGCGCTCCGGCGGCCACCGCGCAGCAGGCGTAGCCGATGGCGACGGCCCACAGCGGGCCGTAGTCGTGGGCGCGCAGCGCCGGTACGGCACGGTCGATGGCGTACGCGACGAGCAGCGGCCCGGCCTGCACGGCGGACTGTTGCAGCAGCAGGACCACGGTCGCGAACCAGAGGCGGGGGCGGTGCGGGCGCAGCAGGGAGGACAGCAGCCGGCGGGTCGCGCCGCCGGCCGAGGGGAGGTCGTCCCGGTCGAAGGGGTCGGTGGGGTCGGAGGGGGAGGTGGGCGCGGCCGGGTCGGCGGGCCAGGTGGGCGACTGGCCGGGCTCCCGCGCTCGCCCCTGCGGGGGAGTGCCGTCGTCGCCGCCGTCGTTGCCCTCCGCGCCGGGTCGGCCGGGGATGGTGGTGGTCATCGTGCGTCGCCTCCCTCGGCAGTGGTCGCTCCGGACATCAGCCGGGCGTACTCCGCGCTGTCGCGCAGCAGTTCGTGGTGGGTGCCGACGGCGGTGATCCGCCCGTCGGACAGCAGCGCGACCCGGTCGGCGAGCAGGACCGTGGACGGGCGGTGCGCCACCACCAGGGCGGTGGTGGTGGCCAGCACCTGGCGCAGGGCCGCCTCGACCAGTGCCTCGGTGTGCACGTCCAGTGCGGACAGCGGGTCGTCGAGCACCAGGAAGCGCGGGCTGCCGACCACGGCCCGCGCCAGCGCGAGCCGCTGGCGTTGCCCGCCGGACAGGCTCAGCCCCTGCTCGCCGACCTGGGTGTGCGCGCCGTGCGGCAGGGCGGCCACGAACTCGGCGGCCTGAGCCACCTCAAGGGCCCGTGCCAACTCGTCCTGCCGCCTCTGTTCCGGCTGTTGCGACCGCGCCTGTTCCAAGCCCATGAGGACGTTCTCGCCCGCGGTCGCTGAGAACAGCGTGGGCTCCTCGAAGGCGACTGCCACCAGTTCGCGCAGCCGCTCGCGGGGGAGCGTGGCGATGTCCGTGCCGTCCAGGGTGATCCGGCCGCGGGTCGCCTCGTGGAGGCGCGGAATCAGGGTGGTGAGCGTGGTCTTGCCGCTGCCGGTCGCGCCGACCAGCGCCATCGTCTCGCCGGTGCGGATGTGCAGATCGATGCCGCGCAGGGTGGCGGGGGCGTCGGCGGGGGCGTCGTGGTAGCGGAACTCGACGCCGTGGAAGCGCAGTCCGGAGCCGGCGTCCGGGGGATGGGCGGAGGCCGGGCGGCCTGCGGAGCCGGGCCTGTCGAACGCGGCGTCGGACGGAGCAGGAGATGGGGACGGGACGCCGGCGGGAGACGAGGCGGCGGGGGACGAGGCGGCGGGCGACGGGACGGCACCGGCGGCGGAGAAGGCACCGGGTGAGTCCGTCTCCTCCGGTTCGTCCATCACCTCGAAGAACCGGTCCGCCGCCGTCGCCGCCTCATTGCTCATCGCGAGCAGGAATCCGATCGACTCCACCGGCCACCGCAGCGCGAGCGCCGTGGACAGGAAGGCGACGAGGGTGCCTGCCGACAGCTCCCCGTCGGCGACCTGGACCGTGCCGAGCACCAGGGCGGCGCTGATCGCCAGCTCCGGGAGGGTCGTGATGACGGCCCAGATGCCGGCCAGCAGCCGCGCCTTGTGCAGTTCGGTGCCGCGCAGCTCGCGGGACCGGTCGCGGAAGGCGCGGGCCTGGCTGCGGTGTCTGCCGAAGCCCTTGATGATCCGGATGCCGAGCACGGCCTCCTCGACGACCGTCGTCAGGTCGCCCACCTGGTCCTGCGCCCTGCGGGCGGCGATCGAGTAGCGCGCCTCGAAGGCCGCGCACAAGATGATCAGCGGCAGCAGCGGACCCAGCAGCACCAGCCCCAGCGACCACTGCTGGATCAGCAGGATGATGACGCCCACCACGATGGTCGCGCCGTTGACCAGGAGGAACGTCAACGGGAAGGCGAGGAACTGGCGCAGCAGTTGCAGGTCGGTGGTGCCGCGAGAGAGCAACTGGCCGGACGACCAGCGGTCGTGGAAGGAGACTGGCAGCCGTTGCAGATGCCGGTAGAGGTCCTCGCGCATCGCGGCTTCCACCCCGGCGAGCGGACGCGCGACCAGCCGGCGCCGCAGCCCGAACAGCACCGCCTCGACGACCCCGAGGGCCAGCAGCAGCGCGCCGCCCAGCCACACCCCGGACGGCTCGCGGTGCGAGACCGGGCCGTCCACCATCCACTTGAGGACGAGCGGGATGACCAGGCCCACGCAGGACGCGGTGACGGCCACCAACGCCGCCGCGAACATCCGCCCCCGCACGGGCAGTACGTACGGCCACAGGCGCCGCAGCGACCGCACGGCCGAGCGCCCCTCCGGCTTCGCTTCCGGTACCTCCGCTGTCTCAACCATCGGAAGCGAGCCTACGGTCGGTCACTGACATCGCTCATCCGGTTTTCCGGGACCGCCCCCGTGCCGGGACGGCGCACGAGCGCCCCGCCATCCGCCTCCCGCGCCCCGCGCTCACCCCGCGCCGCGCGCCCGCCCTCACTCCCCGTTCGCCGCGCGTAGCAACAGCACGGACCGGGCGGGCACGGTGATCAGGCCGCCCCCTTGGTGCCGGGTCGCCGGGGCCTCGGCCTGGTCCTCGCGGCCGGTGTCGACGAGGAGTTCGTAGGCGTGGGCCCACGGCGGGCCGGGCAGCCTGAAGGAGGCGGGGCGGTGCGCGGCGTGCAGGATGGCCAGGAAGCTGTCGTCCACGACCGGCCCGCCCTGCGGATCGCGCTGCGGGATGTCGCGGCCGGAGAGGAACATGCCCAGCGTCGCGGCGGGCGCGTACCAGTCCCGTTCGGTCATCTCGGCGCCCTCCGCGGTGAACCAGGCGAGATCGCGCAGCCCGTCCGGCCCCTGCCGCCGGCCGGAGAAGAACGCCTTGCGGCGCAGCACCGGGTGCGCCCCGCGCAGCGCGAGCAGCCGGGCGGTCAGCTCGGCGGTCCCGCGCCAGGCCGGGTCCTCCAGCAGCGACCAGTCCACCCAGCTGATCTCGTTGTCCTGGCAGTACGCGTTGTTGTTGCCGCCCTGGGTACGCCCCAGCTCATCGCCCGCGACCAGCATCGGCACCCCGGTCGACAGCAGCAGGGTGGTGAGCATGTTGCGCAGCTGGCGGCGGCGCAGGGCGGTGATCTGCGGGTCGTCGCTCTCGCCCTCCGTGCCGCAGTTCCACGCCCGGTTGTCGTGGGTGCCGTCCCGGTTGCCCTCCCCGTTGGCCGCGTTGTGCTTGTTCTCGTACGTCACCAGGTCGCGCAGCGTGAAGCCGTCGTGCGCGGTGATGAAGTTGACGGAGGCGTACGGGCGTCTGCCGCCCCACGCGTAGAGGTCGCTGGAGCCGGAGAGCCGGTAGCCCAGGTCCCGTACGTCCGGCAGCGCGCCGCGCCAGAAGTCCCGTACGGCGTCCCGGTAGCGGTCGTTCCACTCGGTCCACAGCGGCGGGAAGGAGCCGACCTGGTAGCCGCCGGAGCCCACGTCCCACGGCTCCGCGATGAGCTTCACCCGGCGCAGCACCGGGTCCTGGGCGATGACGGCGAGGAACGGGGAGAGCATGTCGACGTCGTGCAGCGAGCGGGCCAGCGCGGAGGCCAGGTCGAAGCGGAAGCCGTCGACGCCCATCTCGGTCACCCAATAGCGCAGCGAGTCGGTGATCAGCCGCAGCACCTGGGGCCGCACCACGTCGAGGGTGTTCCCGCAGCCCGTGTAGTCGGTGTAGCGGCGCGGGTCCTGGGCCTGCCGGTAGTAGCCGCGGTTGTCGATGCCGCGCAGCGAGAGGGTGGGGCCCATCTCGCTCGCCTCCGCCGTGTGGTTGTAGACGACGTCGAGGATGACCTCGATGCCGGCCGCGTGCAGCGCCCGCACCATCGTCTTGAACTCGCCGACCTGCTCGCCCCGGGTGCCGGAGGCCGAGTAGCCGGCGTGCGGCGCGAAGTAGCCGATGGAGTTGTAGCCCCAGTAGT
Source organism: Streptomyces sp. H27-D2 (assembly GCF_035828615.1). NCBI lineage: Bacteria > Bacillati > Actinomycetota > Actinomycetes > Kitasatosporales > Streptomycetaceae > Streptomyces > Streptomyces sp. H27-D2. The sequence continues at coordinate 33,179 of NZ_JAYMZR010000084.1, forward strand.
TGCGCAGGCCGCGCCGGAGCAGATGGTCCTCGTGCGCGAACTGGTGCACCGGCAGCAGCTCCACGGCGGTCACGCCGAGCCGGGTGAGGTGCGCGATCGCGGCCGGGTGGGCGAGTCCGGCGTAGGTGCCGCGCAGCCGCTCCGGGATATCGGGGTGGCGCATCGTGAAGCCGCGCACATGCAGTTCGTAGATGACCGAATCCGGCCAGGGCGTCTTGGGCCGGTAGTCGTCGGCCCACTCGTCGCCGGGGGTGTCGTCGTGCACCACCACGCCCTTGGGGACGTACGGCGCGGAGTCCCGGTCGTCGCGCACGGTGTCCGCGACGTGCTGCTGCGGCCAGTCCCGTACGTGCCCGTAGACCTCGGGCGGCAGCGTGAAGTCGCCGTCCACCGCGCGGGCGTACGGGTCCAGCAGCAGCTTCGCCGGATTCCAGCGCGCGCCCGACCAGGGGTCCCAGCGGCCGTGCACGCGGTAGCCGTAGCGCTGGCCCGGCTGGACGCCGGGGAGGAAGCCGTGCCAGATCTCGTGCGTCAGCTCGGGCAGCGGGCAGCGGGTCTCCGTGCCGTCCGCGTCGAACAGGCACACCTCGACGGCTTCCGCGCCGCCCGCCCACAGCGCGAAGTTGCAGCCCGCCACCCCGTCGGGACCGACCCGGTAGCGCGCCCCGAGGGGCTGCGGGCTGCCCGGCCACGCCTCGGCGTCGGGGGCGCGCTACCGGGT
>NZ_JAYMZR010000085.1:0-31251 GCF_035828615.1 Streptomyces sp. H27-D2
CCCGTGAACCCTGGCCGGGGTTCACGGGCCGCCGCCGTGACCAGTTCGTACCGCGTCCGCACCCGCAGGCGCGCGCGGACGCGAACCCGTCTCAGTCCTCGCCGAGATAAGCCTTCCGCACGGATTCATCGTGCAGCAGATGCTCGCCGCTGCCCGACAGCACGATCTTGCCGATCTCCATCACATGGCCCTCGTCGGCCAGCGACAGCGCCGCCTGCGCGTTCTGCTCCACGAGCAGGATCGTGGTGCCCTGCGACTTGAGTTCCCTGATCGTCTGCATGATCTTCTGCATCATGATCGGGGAGAGCCCCATCGACGGCTCGTCGAGCATCAGCAGCTTCGGCTTCGACATCAGCGCGCGCCCCATCGCGAGCATCTGCTGCTCGCCGCCGGAGAGCGTTCCCGCCGCCTGCTTCCTTCGCTCCCCGAGGATCGGGAAGAGCTCGTAAGCCTTCTGGATGTCCTTCTCGATGGCCGCGTTGTCCTTCCGCAGGAATGCGCCGAGCTGGAGGTTCTCCATGATCGACAGTCGCGGGAAGATGTGCCGGCCTTCGGGGGAGTGGGCGAGGCCCAGCGCGACGATCTTGTGCGCGGGGACTCCGGCCAGCGGCCGGCCCTCGAAGGTGATCCGGCCGGCGAGCGGCTTGAGCAGTCCGGAGAGGGTGCGCAGCGTGGTGGTTTTGCCGGCGCCGTTGGTTCCGATGAGGGTGACGACTTGGCCGGCTTCGACGCTGAACGAGATGCCTTTGACGGCTTCGATCTTGCCGTAGGCGACCCGCAGGTCCTCGACTTCGAGCAGTGCGGTCACCGGTCCTCCTCCGTATGTGCTGTGGTGCTGGTGGTGCCCGTGCCCGATCCGGTGCCCGTGTCCTTGCCTCCGGGCGGCGGCGTCGCCGCTGCCGCCGCTTCGGCTGCTTCGACCTCGGCGAGTTCGGCTTCGCCGGGTTCGCCTTCGAAGGGTGTGCCGAGGTAGGCGGCGACGACGCGTTCGTCGCTCTGGACGACTTGGGGGGTGCCTTCGACGAGTTTCTCGCCCTGGACGAGTACGGAGACTCGGTCGCAGAGGTTGAAGATGAAGCGCATGTCGTGCTCGATGACGAGTACGGCGGTGCCTTGGTCGCGGATGGCGAGGACGAGTTCTTCGGTGACCCGGGTTTCCTGGGGGTTCATGCCGGCGGTGGGTTCGTCGAGGAGGAGGAGACCGGGGTCGCTGGCGAGGGCGCGGGCGATTTCGAGTTTGCGTTGCTCGCCGTATGGGAGGTTGCGGGAGAGGTGGTCGCGTTTGGCTGCGAGGCCGGTGAACTCGAGGAGTTCCATGGCTCGTTCCTCGGAGGCTTTTTCGGCTCGTTTGAAGCCGGGTCCGCGTAGGAGGGCGGAGAGTAGGCCCTCTTTGGTGCGGGTGTGTCGGCCGACGAGGACGTTTTCGAGGACGGTCATGTTGGCGAAGAGCCGGATGTTTTGGAAGGTGCGGGCGATGCCGGCTTTGGTGACGAGGTGGGGTTTGGGCGGTAGCACGGTTCCTTTGTAGGAGACGGTGCCTTCGGTGGGGATGTAGAGGCCGGTGAGGCAGTTGAAGAAGGTTGTTTTGCCGGCGCCGTTGGGGCCGATGAGTCCGACGATTTCGCCGCTGTTGACGGTGAGGTCGACGGAGCGTACGGCGGTGAGTCCGCCGAAGCGCATGGTGACGCCGGTGGCTTGGAGTACGGCGCCGGTGGGGTTTTGGGCGGTGGCTACGGTGGCGTTGGTGTCGGTGGTCATGTCGCTCACGCCTCCGCCTTGCTGAGGCCGACGGTTTCGTCCGGTACGTCGAGTTGGCCGGTCTCGTGGAATTCGAGTTGTTTCCTGCGGTCGGCGACCAGTCCTTCGGGGCGGAAGCGCATGAGGAGGATCAGTGCGACGCCGAAGAGGAGGAGTTGGTAGTCGGCCATGAAGGTGAGTTTGGCGGGGATGAGGTAGAGCAGTGCCGCGCCGACGAGGGGTCCGCTGATGGTGCCCATGCCGCCGAGGATGACGGCGGCGAGCAGGAAGGCGGAGTTGGGTGGTACGGCTTCGACGAATTTGTACTGCTCAGGGGTGACGGTGTAGGTCACGTGGGCTTGTACGGTTCCGGCGAGTCCGGCGAGTGCCGCGCCGAGTGCGAAGGCGAGGAGTTTGAGCCGGAAGCTGTTGATGCCCATGGCGGTGGCGGCGGTTTCGTCTTCGCGGATGGCGACCCAGGCGCGGCCGATGCGGGATTCGGCGGCGCGTCGGAAGATGAAGACGACGAGCAGGGTGAAGAAGAGCATGAGCAGGAAGTAGTTGCCCATGCGGGCGATGGGTACGCCGAAGATGTCGTGTGTTTCGCCGAAGTCGAATCCGAAGAAGATCAGGTTCGGGATGTTGGGGATGCCCATGGACCCGTTGGTGATGTCGGGTCCTGTTTTGCCGTTGAGGTTGTTCATGCTGATGCGGAAGATCTCGCCGAAGCCGAGGGTGACGATGGCGAGGTAGTCGCCGCGCAGTCGCAGGGTGGGGGCGCCGATGAGGACGCCGAAGACGAGTGAGGCTCCGGCGCCGGCGAGTACGGCGGCCCAGAAGGGGAATTCGACGCCGATGACGGATTCGGGTGATCCGGAGACCAGGGCGGCGGTGTATGCGCCGACGCCGAGGAAGGCGACGTAGCCGAGGTCGAGGAGTCCGGCGAGGCCGACGACGATGTTGAGGCCGAGGGCCACTGTCCCGAAGATCAGGATGTTGGTGGCGACGGCGGTGTAGGTGTCGTTCTCCTGGGTGAAGGGGAAGCAGGCGGCGGCGACGAATGCGGAGGTGAGCGCGATGTTGCGGTGTTTGGTGGTGAGCGCGCTGAGGCGGGCTACGAGTCCGGCGCGGTTGAGGGCGGTGAAGCCGAAGCCGGCCAGGATGAGGTAGCCGACGAAGAGTTCGCCGTATTCGGTGTCGACGCCGTAGGTGAAGAGGTAGAGGCCGATGCCGAAGGCCGCTGCGATGATCAGGATCTCGCCCCAGGCGGGGAGGGTCTCGGCGCGGCGGGTGGGGGTCGCGGCGAGTGCGTTGAGCAGCCGTTTCCAGGCGTTCGGCGGTTTTGCGCCGGGGATGGTCTCCAGCGGTTCGTCGGCGGGCAGTCCGAGGGCGGCGATGACGGTCGCCAGGGTGGTGATGGCCGCGATGTAGCCGCCTGGTTCGAGGTTGGCTACGCCGCCGAGGTCGACGGTGATCGCGATGACTGTGTACCAGGTGGTGGCGAAGGTGCCGATGGCCAGCAGGAGTACGGGGGCGGTGGTTCCGGCGGGGGTGAGCCAGCGCAGGCCGCGGACGCCGTATCCGGCGAGGACGTAGAGCAGTGTGAGCAGTGCGCCGAGCAGGGTGATGACTTGGAGGCCGCCGGGGTAGCCGGTGACGGTGAGGTCGCCGGGGAAGGCTTTGGTCCAGGTCCAGGCGAGGAAGGTGCTGATGAGGGTGGCGGTCGCGCCGATGCCGGTGGCGAGGCGGGCTCCGGCTGCGGGCAGCGGGATGACGGAGCCGGTCCGCGGTGGGCGGGGGGCGGTGTTTTTGCTGGTGTCAGTGGTCATGTGTGATCACGCCCGATCCGCGACGCGTTCGCCGAGCAGGCCTTGTGGCCGTAGCAGCAGTACGAGGATGAGGAGGACGAAGGCCCATACGTCCTTCCAGGCGCCGCCGCCGAACTGCTCCATGCCGGGGATCTCCTCGACGTAGCCGGTGGCGAGGGCTTCGGCGACGCCGAGTACGACGCCGCCGAGCATGGCGCCGTAGATGTTGCCGATGCCTCCGAGGACTGCGGCGGTGAACGCCTTGAGTCCCATGAGGAAGCCCATCCGGAAGTCGACCTGGCCGTTTTTGAGTCCGTAGCCGACGGCTGCGACGGCTGCGAAGGCGGCGCCGATGGCGAAGGCCATGACGATGATGCGGTCGGTGTTGATGCCCATGAGCTTGGCGGTGTCCGGGTCCTGCGCGGTGGCCTGCATGCCGCGGCCGGTGCGGGTCTTGGCGACGAAGAGGCCGAGGGCGATCATGCAGAGCGGGGCCGCGATGATCACGAAGAGGTCGCTGCGCTGGATGGTGACGCCGAAGACGTCGAAGGCGTCGCCGTCGAACTGTGGGAAGACGCGGGCTTTCTTGGCGTCCGGGTACCACTTCCAGATGGCTTGCTGGAGGGCGATGGAGAGGCCGATGGCGGTGATGAGCGGTGCGAGGCGGGGTGCGCCGCGCAGCGGTCGGTAGGCGAACCGTTCGGCGGCGACGCCGACCAGGACGGAGGCGACGATGCCGCCGATGATCATGAGGGGTAGAGCCAGCAGCAGACCGGTGCTGGAGGGGAGCGCGATGTACACCGTCAGCGCGCCGAAGCCGCCGATCATGAATATCTCGCCGTGGGCGAAGTTGATGAGCTGGACAATGCCGTAGACCATCGTGTAGCCGATCGCGATGAGACCGTACATCGCGCCGAGGATCAGGCCGTTGGCCAGCTGTTGCGGCAGTTCGTGCACCGCAGGGCCTCCGTGGAGTGGGACGGATATGCTGCGTCATTTCGTGCGCGCGCGGGGACGCTCGTGGCGCCCCCGCGCGGCGTTGTTCATGTGCGGGTGTGCTGTGTGGTGATCAGTCCTTGTACTGCTCGCTGAGGTTCGGCTTCCACGCCTTGCCCTCGACTTTGTACGCGGTGATCATCGTGTTGGTGGTGTCGCCGTACTTGTCGAAGGAGACCGCGCCGGTGACGCCGTCGAACTTGACCTTGGACATGGCCGCGAGGACCTTGGCGCGGGGTTCGGCGGGCAGCTTGTCGTCGTTGTCGGCGACTGCTGCCTTGACTGCCTGGATGATGGACCAGGCGGAGTCGTAGGACGAGCCGCCGTAGGCCTCGTAGGCGTCCTTGTAGCCGGCTGCCTTGTAGTCGGCGATGAAGCTCTTGGCCGATGCGAGCTGCTCGACGGGCTTGCCGACGGAGGTGGCGATGTCGCCGGCGGCCTTCTTGTTCTGGGTGATGTACTCGGCGCTGTACATGCCGTCGCCGCCCATGAACGGGACGTCGACGCCGCCGTTCTTGACCTGCTGGCTGAGGGGTGCGGCGGCTGGGTACTCGCCGCCGTAGTACACGAAGTCGGGCTTGGCGCTGCGGACCTTGGAGACGATCGCGTTGAAGTCGCGGTCTTCGGGGTTGACGTGTTCGCTGCCGACGACCTTGCCGCCGAGCGAGGTGAACTTGTCCTTGAAGGAGGCCGCGAGGCCGACGCCGTAGGTCTTCTGGTCGTCGATGACGTAGACCGTCTTGGCCTTGAGCTTGTCGTGGGCGTATTTGCCCGCGAAGGCGCCCTGGATCTCGACGGTGGTCGCCGTCCGGAAGTAGGTGTCGAACTGGCGCTTGCGGACGTCCTTCTTCCAGTCCTTGCCCTGGCTGAGGTCCGGGGTGGTGTTGGCCGGCGACACCTGGGTGAGCCCGGCGTCGTCGAAGACCTTCTGCATGGACTGGGCGACGCTGGAGTTCAGCGGGCCGACGACGCCCAGGACGTCTTGGTTGCCGACGAACTTGTTGGCGTTCTGGCCGCCGGAGCTGGGTTGTGCCTGGTCGTCCAGGGCTTCCACCTTGAAGGTGACGCCCGGAACTTCCTTGTTCTTGTTGGCTGTCTTGGCCGCGAGGTCGACAGAGTTCTTGATGCCCTGACCGAGTGCGGACAGGTCGCCGGTGAGGGGCGCGTCGACGCCGATCACTACGGTCGTCTTGGATCCGCCGTCGCCATCGCCGCCGCCTTTGTCGTCGCGCGACCCGCAGGCGGTGAGTGTCAGTGCCCCGGTGGTGAGCACGCTGGTGAGTACGAGCAAGGAACGATGACGCACGATCTGTCCTTTCCCCAAACGCGGCCGCCTCTGCTGAGGTGCCGTGTCGCGCGCCGGGTCGGACTGGATGGTCCGGAGGTGTTGCAGCAGTCGTACCCGGCGGCGCGGTGACTGGCCGTGACTCTAAGCGCGAGCAAGCGCGTGGGGCAGAGGTGCTGGCCATGATGTGACGCTCTTGTTATGACAAGCGGATCGTTGTAGTGGTGCGGAGCGGACATTCGGGGCTTAAAGGGGCAAGGTATTTGGTCCGCATCGTGAGAACTCGCAGTTCCGCTACGGCGTCCGGGCGGCGGGCGCGGAAGGTGCGAGATAGCTCACGTGTCATATGCATCTAAGCTGGTGGACGGATCGCCTGTCAGTGATCATGAAGAGCGTCCGTAGGGCGCGCGTGTTACGCAGGGTTACGGACGGCAGTCGTATCCGGGGCGCGTCGCGGGTCAGGTCGGCCAGCCGCCGGCGGGCGCTGGGGACGCGCCGCGGCTGGCGTAGCGGCTCTCGCAGCGCTGTTTCGCCTCGCGCTTGATCAACTCGCGGGCGGCGGCCGGGCCGTGGTCCTTACGCTCTGTCTTCGCGTGGGCCAGGACGTCGATGAGGATGTTGTTCTGTCCGTCGGACAGACCGAACTCCTGGTAATCGCCGCCGTCGCCGCCGTCGGGCCGCAGTTGGTCGTTCGCCCAGTGGACGATCAGGCGGGTGCACAGGTCCTGCGGCGAGGTCGTGGCGGGGCTCGGGCCGGCCGCGGGCTTCGAGCCGGCGCCGGGCCCGCAGGCGAGCAGCGAGGCGGCCAGCGCGAGCGCGGCCACGAGGGGCGCGGCCGGGCGGGGGACCGTACGGGCGGCTGCCATATCCGGAAAGCTAGGCGCGGGCCCCGGACATGGCAAGGCGGAGGGCGTGCGGGCTCAGGCCCCCGGGCCGTCGGTGGCGGCGACCGGGGCGGGGACGTCGCGGAGCAGGCAGGTCAGCCGGGCGGTGCAGACCCGCTTGTCCTGTTCGTCGCTGATGACGATCTCGTAGGTGGCGGTGGAGCGGCCGCGGTGCACCGGGGTGGCGACGCCGGTCACCAGGCCGGAGCGCGCGCCGCGGTGGTGCGTGCAGTTCAGGTCCACGCCGACCGCGACTTTGCCGGGGCCGCCGTGCAGCATCGAGCCGACCGAGCCGAGGGTCTCGGCCAGGACGGCCGAGGCGCCGCCGTGCAGCAGCCCGTACGGCTGGGTGTTGCCCTCGACGGGCAGCGTGCCGACGACCCGGTCGGGGGACGCCTCGACGATCGTCAGGCCCATCCGGTCGCCGAGGTGGCCTGCGGAGAACAGCGCGGGAAGATCCAGGCCCAGGCCCGCGTACTGGTCCAGGATCTCCTGCGGAAACTTGGTCTTGCTCTGCTCGCCCATGCCGTCCGGCTCCGATCGTCCTTGGTCGCGGGGCGTGCCGAAATGGCGCGCCCCGATGCCGCGTGCGGTGACGCGCGGCGTATCCCCACGTCATACCAGCTGCCTAAGCCAACGCTTAGGCCGGGGGAGTCTGTTCCGCCGGCTCCAGCCGCACGACGATGGACTTCGACGCGGGGGTGTTGCTGGTGTCGGCGGTGGAGTCGAGCGGCACCAGGACGTTGGTCTCCGGGTAGTACGCGGCGGCGCAGCCCCGGGCGGTCGGGTAGTGCACCACCCGGAAGCCGGCGGCGCGCCGCTCGCTTTTGTCGGTCCACTCGCTGACCAGGTCCGCGTACGCGCCGTCGGCGAAGCCCAGTTCGCGGGCGTCCTCGGGGTGGACCATGATCACCCGGCGGCCGTTCTTGATGCCCCGGTAGCGGTCGTCGAGGCCGTAGATCGTGGTGTTGAACTGGTCGTGCGAGCGCAGCGTCTGCAGCAGCAGCCGGCCTTCGGGCAGCTGTGGGTGTTCGACGGGGCAGGCTGTGAAGTTGGCCTTGCCGGTGGCGGTGGGGAAGCTGCGGGCGTCGCGGGGGCCGTGCGGCAGGGCGAAGCCGCCGGGTTGGCGGACCCGGGCGTCGAAGTCCTCGAAGCCGGGGATGACGTTGGCGATCCGGTCCCGTACCCGGCTGTAGTCCTGCTCGAACTCCTCCCAGGGTGTGCGGCTTTGCGGGCCCAGCACGCGCCGGGCCAGCCGGCTGACGATGGCGGGCTCGGACAGCAGTTGCGGGCTCGCGGGTTCCAGCCGGCCGCGGGAGGAGTGCACCATGCCCATGGAGTCCTCGACGGTGACGAACTGTTCGCGGCTGCGGCCGTCCGGGCCGCGCTGCTCGTCGCGTTCGGTGCGGCCCAGGGTGGGCAGGATCAGCGCTCGCGCGCCGGTCACCACATGCGAGCGGTTGAGTTTCGTCGACACATGGACGGTCAGCTTGGCGCGCCGCATCGCGGCCTCGGTCACTTCGGTGTCGGGCGAGGCGGCGACGAAGTTGCCGCCCATCGCGAAGAAGACCTTCGCCGTGCCGTCGCGCAGCGCGCGGATGGCCCGTACGACGTCGAGGCCGTGCTCGCGGGGCGGGGCGAAGCCGAACTCCTTCTCCAGGGCGTCCAGGAAGGCCGGGGCGGGGCGTTCGAAGATGCCCATCGTGCGGTCGCCCTGCACATTGCTGTGCCCGCGGACCGGGCAGACCCCGGCGCCGGGGCGGCCGATGTCGCCGCGCAGCAGCAGGAAGTTGACGACTTCCTTGATGGTGGACACCGCGTGCTTGTGCTGGGTCAGGCCCATCGCCCAGCACACGACGGTGCGTTGGGAGGCGAGGACCATGCGCAGCGCGCGTTCGATTTCGGCCCGTTGCAGGCCGGTGGCGCGCAGTGTCTCGTCCCAGTCGGTGGTACGGGCGGCTGCCGCGAACTCCTCGAAGCCGTGGGTGTGTTCGTGGATGAAGTCCTCGTCGAGGGCTCCCTCGGTCTCCAGGATCAGTTGGTTGAGGGCGCGGAAGAGGGCTTGGTCGCCGCCGAGCCGGATCTGTAGGAAGAGGTCGGTGAGCGCGGTGCCGCCGCCGGCCAGGCCGCGGGCGTTCTGCGGGTTCTTGAACCGTTCCATGCCGGCTTCGGGCAGTGGGTTGACGGTGATGATCCGGGCGCCGTTCTGCTTGGCCTTTTCCAGCGCGGAGAGCATCCGGGGGTGGTTGGTGCCGGGGTTCTGGCCGGCGACGATGATCAGCTCGGCCTGGTAGAGGTCTTCGAGCAGCACGCTGCCCTTGCCGACGCCGATGGTTTCGGTGAGTGCCGAGCCGGACGATTCGTGGCACATGTTGGAGCAGTCCGGCAGGTTGTTGGTGCCGAACTCGCGGGCGAAGAGCTGGTAGAGGAAGGCGGCTTCGTTGCTGGTGCGCCCGGAGGTGTAGAAGACGGCCTCGTCGGGGGAGCCGAGCGCGGTCAGCTCGTCGGCGATGATGTCGAAGGCCCGCTCCCAGGGCACCGGCTCGTACGACTCGGCGCCCTCGGCGAGGTACATCGGCTGGGTGATCCGCCCCTGCTGGCCGAGCCAGTAGCCGCTGCGGGTGAAGAGGTCGGCGACCGGGTGCGCGGCGAAGAAGTCGGGGGTGACCCGGCGCAGTGTGGCCTCTTCGGCGACGGCCTTGGCGCCGTTCTCGCAGAATTCCGCCGCGTGGCGTTTTTCGGGTTCGGGCCAGGCGCAGCCGGGGCAGTCGAAGCCGTCCTTCTGGTTGACCTTGAGCAGGGTGAGCGCGGTGCGGCGCACGCCCATCTGCTGCTGGGACATCCGCAGCGAGTGGGCGACGGCGGGCAGCCCGGCGGCGGCGTGCTGTGGTGCGCCGACGTCGGGCGCGTCCTGGACCGGGTCGCCGGCCGGGGGCTTGGCTGCCATGACGCTCTCCCTTGAGCGGTGCGGATCTTACGTGTCCGATCCTGTCACGGGGCGCCGACAGCTGTCCCGCGACGCCGCCTCGAGCGGTTTTGTCAGTGGGGCGTGGCAGGATCGGGGGCGTGGCACAGACAGCATCGAAGACGAGCCCCTCGACCGCCCCGGCCCCGGTGCAGGAGGACCGGCCCCGCCTGCTCCTGATGGACGGGCATTCCATGGCCTACCGGGCCTTCTTCGCGCTGCCCGCGGAGAACTTCAGCACCGCCACCGGGCAGCCGACGAACGCGATCTACGGCTTCGCGTCGATGTTGGCGAACACGCTGCGCGACGAGCGGCCCACGCATTTCGCCGTCGCGTTCGACGTGTCGCGCAAGACCTGGCGCTCGGAGGAGTTCCCGGAGTACAAGGCGAACCGCTCCAAGACGCCGGACGAGTTCAAGGGCCAGGTCGAGCTGATCGGCCAGTTGCTCGACACGATGCGGGTCTCCCGCTTCGCGGTGGACGGCTTCGAGGCGGACGATGTCATCGCCACGCTCGCCACGCAGGCCGAGGCGCTGGGTTTCCAGGTGCTGATCGTCACGGGCGACCGTGACTCCTTCCAGCTCGTGTCCGAGGACGTCACGGTGCTGTACCCCACCAAGGGCGTCTCCGAGCTGACGCGTTTCACTCCGGAGAAGATCCAGGAGAAGTACGGCCTCTCCCCCCAGCAGTATCCGGACTTCGCCGCGCTGCGCGGCGATCCGTCGGACAACCTGCCGGGCATCCCGGGGGTCGGTGAGAAGACGGCCGCGAAGTGGATCAACCAGTTCGGGTCGTTCACCGAGTTGGCCGAGCGGGCCGGTGAGGTCAAGGGCAAGGCGGGGGAGAACCTCCGCGAGCATCTGGACGCGGTGAAGCTCAACCGCCGGCTCACCGAGATGGTGCGCGACGTCGAGCTGCCGACCGGTCCCGAGGACCTGGCCAGGGCGCCGTACGACCGCGACGCCCTGACGGTGATCCTCGACTCGCTGGAGTTCCGGCACGCGAACTTCCGCGAGCGGCTGCTGGCCGTCGACCCGGGCGCGGCCGAGGCCGCCGCCGAGGCCGCTCCGGAGGCGGGCGCGGCGGTGGACGGCGCGGTGATCGCCGCCGGTGAGCTGGCGCCGTGGCTCGCGGAGCACGCCGCCGGTCCGCTGGGCCTGGCCGCGGTCGACGCCTGGTCGCTGGGCAGCGGCAGTGTCAGCGAGATCGCGCTGGCCTCGCCTGAAGGCCCGGCCGTCTGGTTCGACCCGACGCAGCTGACCGAGGCCGACGAGCGGGCGTTCGCGGCCTGGATCGCGGACGCCGACCGGCCCAAGACGCTGCACAACGCCAAGAACGTCATGCGGGTCTTCGCCGACCACGGCTGGAGTGTCGCGGGCGTGCGGATGGACACCGCGCTGGCCGCCTATCTGGTGAAGCCCGGCCGCCGCACCTTCACGCTCGAAGTGCTGTCGGTGGAGTATCTGGGCCGGGAGCTGGCCAAGGCCGCCGCCGACAGCGGACAGCTGGCCTTCGGCGCCGACGAGCAGGCGGAGGCCGACGCCCTGATGGGCCACGCCCGTACGGTCCTGGACCTGGGCGAGGAGTTCGAGACGAAGCTGCGCGAGGTCGGCGCGGCGGAGCTGCTGCACGACGTGGAGCTGCCGACGAGCGCCATGCTGGCCCGGATGGAGCGGGCGGGCATCGCCGCGGACAGCGCCTGGCTGGAGCGGATGGAGGAGCAGTTCGCCGCCGCTGTCCAGCAGTCCGTGCAGGAGGCGCACGCCGCGGTGGGCCACGAGTTCAACCTCGGCTCGCCCAAGCAGCTTCAGGAAGTGCTCTTCGGTGAGCTGGGACTGCCGAAGACCAAGAAGACCAAGACCGGCTTCACGACGGACGCGGACGCCCTGGCCTGGCTCGCCTCGCAGTCCGACCATGAACTCCCGGTGATCATGCTGCGCCACCGCGAGCAGTCGAAGCTGCGCTCGACGGTCGAGGGGCTGATCAAGACCGTCGCGACGGATGGCCGCATCCACACCACGTTCAACCAGACGGTGGCCGCGACCGGCCGGCTGTCCTCCACCGACCCGAACCTGCAGAACATCCCGGTGCGCACCGACGAGGGCCGGGCCATCCGGCGCGGCTTCGTCGTCGGCGAGGGCTACGAGTCGCTGCTGACGGCCGACTACAGCCAGATCGAGCTGCGCGTGATGGCGCACCTCTCAAAGGACGCGGGCCTGCTCGCCGCGTTCAGCTCCGGCGAGGACCTGCACACCACGGTCGCCTCCCAGGTCTTCGGCGTCGCCAAGTCCGAGGTCGATCCGGAGATGCGGCGCAAGATCAAGGCGATGTCGTACGGGCTGGCCTACGGGTTGTCCGCCTTCGGCCTCTCCCAGCAGCTCAACATCGCGCCTGATGAGGCGCGCAGGCTGATGGACACCTTCTTCGAGCGCTTCGGCGGCGTCCGCGACTATCTGCAGCGCGTCGTCGAGGAGGCGCGGGCCGTCGGTTACACCGAGACGATGCTCGGCCGCCGCCGCTACCTCCCGGATCTCAACAGCGACAACCGGCAGCGCCGCGAGATGGCGGAGCGGATGGCGCTCAACGCTCCGATCCAGGGCACCGCCGCGGACATCGTGAAGGTCGCGATGCTCCGGGTGGACGCGGCGCTCGCCCAGGAGAAGCTGAGTTCGCGGATGCTGCTCCAGGTCCACGATGAAATCGTGCTGGAGCTGGTCCCCGGCGAGCGTGAGCAGGTCGAGGCGCTGGTCCGCCGGGAAATGGCCGGGGCTACGGAGCTGCGGGCCTCGCTCGACGTCTCGGTCGGCGTCGGCGCCGACTGGGAGTCGGCGGCGCACTGAGGTTTCTCGCGCGCGGAGCTGAGTCCCCGACCGCTGAGCCCCTGGGAGCCGATCGGGGCGCGATCGGGGGCGGCCGATCCGGCCCGTGCGCGAAGTCGGCGGAGTCAGCCGCTGACGGAAGTCTCCGGCTGCTCCGCGCGGTTGTCCTGCGGGGGCTGCTGGTTGGGGTTCTGCTCGGCCGGGCCTGGCTCGACCGCGTTTCGTCCGGCGGCGTTGCCCCCGACCGCGTTCCGCTCGGCCGGGGGCGTCGGGCGGGCGCGGTGCCGGATGCGGGCCGCCGCCGCGTAGAGCGGCAGCCCCAGGGCGAGGCCCGCGCCCGCGCCGAACAGCGCGGTGGGCACGAAGTCGAAGAGCGTGGCGTCCGCGCCGGGGCCCGCGCCGAAGCGCAGGCAGCGGTGGGCCGCGCCGAGGAGCACACAGACCGCGAGCAGCCCGGCCGCCAGCAGCCGTCCGCGCGCGGTGAGTACGGGGACGCGGGCCGGCGGGGAAGCGTCCGGCAGCCGGCGCAGCGCCGAGGCCGTGAATGCCACGATCAGTGCGAGGGCGATCGCCGAGCTGCCGTACTGCACGTACATGGTCACCGGGAAGCCCGCGACGCTCTCGCCGAGCACCGGCAGCAGCCGGGCGCCCCAGCGGCCGGAGTGGGTGAAGGCGTCCCACACGATGTGGGTCGTCGAGCCGAGCACCGCCGAGAGGTAGAACGCGGCCGCGAGTGGGACCGGACGCCGCCCCCGCCAGGGCCGGCCGCGCAGCAGCGCGTAGGCCCGTCCCTGCCTCGCCCGGGGCAGCAGGGCGACCAGCGGTTCGCGGAGCAGCAGCCAACCGGCCAGCAGAGCGGCGGTGCTGAGCGCGTCCACGCTCAGCACACCGGCCGGGGAGTGGGTGAAGTTCCCGAAGCGCATCGCCCCGGGGAGCACGGTGTCCGCGAAGTACGTGAGGTCGGGTGCGAAGGACCCGGCGACCAGAGCGGCGGCGACCAATCCGCCCCGGGCGGTGCCGTTTCGGTGAATTCCAGGCAACACCGCGGCGGCATGACTGAGCGTGAACGGCATGTGCTACCCCTTGATCAGTTTTGATCATTATGACGGCGGAAGTTTCTGTAGATACGGTCCCTAAGTTGCCGTAGTGTCCTGTGCGTTGTGCGCTGGGGCGCGCGGCACACAGTGTGATCAGCGGAGGGACAGACGGATGGCAGCGCAATTCGGCCGGCGGCTGCGCAAGGGAGCGGCCACGACAGCGGTGGCGGCACTCGCGATGGCCGCACTCACCGCCTCCCAGGCGCCCGGCTTCGCCGGTGTGGGCAGCAGCACCAGCCGGGAGAGCAGAGCCGAAACCGCGCCACCGGCAGACACTCCCATCGACGGTGGCTCGTCGTACCACACGGATCTGCCGCCCCTGAAGACCCCTGACAAGCCCGGCACTTCCGTCGACCTGCCCGCAGCCGCCGGCTCGGCCGAGGCGGGCCTGCCGGCCACCGTCCTCGCCGCGTACAAGAAGGCGCAGTCGGCGCTGGCCTCGTCCCAGCCGAGCTGCGAGATCCCCTGGGAACTGCTCGCCGCGATCGGCAAGGTCGAGTCCGGACAGGCGCGCGGCGGAGCCGTGGACGCCGACGGCACGACGCTCAAGCCGATCCTCGGCCCGCAGCTCAACGGCGACGGCTTCGCCCGCATCACGGACACCGACGACGGCGAGTACGACGGCGACAAGACGCACGACCGGGCCGTCGGCCCGATGCAGTTCATCCCCTCGACCTGGGCGAGCTGGGGCGCGGACGGCAACGGTGACGGCGAGAAGAACCCCGACAACATCTACGACGCCGCGCTGGCCGCCGGCCGCTACCTGTGCGCGAACGGCCGCGACCTCTCGGTGAAGGAGGACATGGACCGCGCGATCCTCGGCTACAACCACTCCGAGGAATACCTGCGGACGGTCCTGTCCTGGTACGAGTACTACCGCAAGGGCACGCACGAGGTGCCGGACGGCAAGGCCGTCCTCCCGGTCGGCGACAGCGGCCCGGGCTCCTCCGGATCGGGCTCAGGATCGGGTTCCGGTTCCGGCGGCGGCCCCGGCAGCACCGGCCGCCCCAGCGGCAAGCCGAGCCACACCCCCGACCCCAGCACCGGGCCGAGCGCCGGCAACGGCGGCAAGCCGGGCACGGGCAACGGCGGCAAGCCGGGCACGGGCAACGGCGGCAAGCCGGCCAAGCCCCCGACAGGCGGGCCCGGCACGCCCAGCCCGGACCCGACGACCCCCACCACCCCGCCCGCCAAGCCCTCGGTCCCCACCGCCCTCGACCGCGTCGGCGACCGCCGGGTGAGCGCCACGGCGGGCTCCGAGTTCACCGACCGGCTGCGCGTACGGGCCGAGAACGCCTCCGGGAAGCCGGTCGCGGGCGTCCGGGTGCGCTACGAGATCGTCGGCCCGACCGAGGCCCGGTTCCCCGGCAGCGCGCGGGGCGTCACCGCCATCACCGGCCGCGACGGCATAGCTACCGCCCCGGAGTTGCGCGCGGGCAAGCAGCCCGGCACGTTCACCGTCCGGGCCGCCGTCGTGGGCAGCGCCCTGCCCGTCGCCGAGTTCACCGCGACCGTCAGGGCCAAGCCCGCGCCGGCCCCCGAGGCCGACAAGCTGGTGCGTACCGGCGACAAGGCGCTCAAGGCCGGGACGGACAGCGCCTTCGCCGAGCCGCTGGAGGTCAAGGCGACCTACAAGGGCAGGGCGGTGGCCGGGCTCGGCATGAGCGCGATGATGATCACCGACGACAAGAAGCCGGTGGCCAACGACAAGGGCCCGTACTTCAAGGACGCCAAGGGCAAGCCGGTCCGCACCCTCGGCGCCCTCACGACGGACGCGAAGGGCCTGCTCAAGCTCCCGAAGATCTACACCGACGGGCACGCGGACACGTTCCTGCTCAGGATCACCACCGCTGACGGCACGGCCCTGACCGTCGAACTGACCGTCACCAAGTCCGCGGCCGAGCCTTCCGCCGACCCGTCCGCGAGCACCTCCTAGAAGCGAAGACCCGCTCACGGGAGCACGGGGGCCGAGCCCGTACGCCCGCAAGCCCGCTCCGGCGGGCCCGGCCCGTACGCCCGCGTTCCGCCACCGCTGCCCTGCCCGACCCCGCGTCGGAGCAGGGCAGTGGTGCAACGTGTTCTCATCTTCGCCCCCCGTTGCTACGGTGCCCCAGCCCTGACGCCGTATCAGCTCACCGGGAGGCCGAGCATGCGCGCCCTCACAGCCGCCGCGATCGGACTGGTCGCGGCCCTTGCCCTCGTCCTCACCATGACGGCGATCGGTGCGCCCAGCGGCAAGACCTCACCCGAACCGCTGCTGACCACCGTCCCCGAGCACCCCTGAGGGAGGGACCTGCCGCCATGCGCAGAAAAGCCAGCCTGGTGCTGCTCGCGTTCGCCGTCTTCTTCACCGCCCTGTCACCGCTCCTGCGGTGGTACGCCTTTCCCCGGCTCGCCAAGGTCCCGGCCGACCAGTACCAGTCGGTGGTCCTCGAAGCCAAGAACGCGACCCTGCTCGACTACGGGAGCCTGAAGGCCGAGAAGGTCTCCAAAATCAGCATCGTGCAGACACTCCGGGGCAACGTCGAGGAATCGGAGCGGATCGAGAAGTCCGCCGGCCGCGACGTCGTGGTCTGGGACAGCCTCTCCTACGTCGTGGGCCCCGACGGCGAGATGGTCTCCCGCATCCCCGAGCGCTACATCTTCGACGCCCACTCCCAGCAGCCGGTGCACGCCGACGGCGAGAGCGTGGACGGCGACCGGGTCCGCCGCGAAGGCATCGAGTTCAAGTGGCCCTTCCTCACCGAGAAGCGCGACTACAACTACTTCGACGCCCAGACCCGCACCTCCTCGCCCATCCACTACCGGGGCACCCGGACCTTCCGCGGCCTGGAGGTTTACTACTTCGAACAGACCATCCCCTGGACCAAGGTCCCGTTCCCGAAGAAGATGCCGGTCGAGGGCATCACGCCGGAGACCGTCGAGAAGATGGGCACGGCCCGCTGGTACACCACCAAGCGGATGTTCTGGGTCGACCCCACCACCGGAGCCCCGGTCAACGGCGAGGAGATCCACAAGGAGGAGCTGCGCGGCGGCACGTTGCTCCCCGGCGGCAAGAAGGTCACCGCCTTCGCCGGCCACGTGAAGATGCGCGAGGACTACATCGACTCCACGGTGAAGCTGGTCAAATCCCAGCGCCAACTGATCCTGCTGCTCACCGCGTACCTGCCCTGGGGCTTCCTCGGCCTCGGCGCCGTCCTGCTCGCCCTCAGCCTGCTGCTCGAAGCGCGCAGCCGCCGCCCCAGCGCGGGGACCGCCGCCGGGAAACGCGCACCGGGGTCCGCCGCGGACCCCGGAACCGGCCCAGAGCCGGGCTCCCGGCCACAGGCGACACCGGTCTGACGGCGGGCGGGGCCGGCAGGACAGTCCGGCAGGACAGTCCGGCAGGGCGGGTCCGGCACCGTACGGGCCCAGCACCGTACGGGGGACGCCGCGCCCGCCCGGTGCGGTCAACCCCGCTTCAGCCGTGCCGTCGTGTACCGCGTCGGCGCGGCCGCCGCCGGGTCCTCCGGCCAGGGGTGCTTCGGGTAGCGCCCGCGCAGCTCGGCGCGTACGGAGCGGTACCCCTCCCGCCAGAACGAGGCCAGATCGGCGGTGACCGCCGCGGGCTGCCCGGCCGGCGAGAGCAGGTGCACCAGCAGCGGCACCCGGCCGCCCGCGATCCGGGGCGTCTCCTGCCAGCCGAACAGCTCCTGGAGCTTCACGGCGAGCACCGGCTGCTCGACGCTGTAGTCCACCCTGATCCTGGACCCGGTGGGCACCTCGATCCGCTCCGGCGCCAGCTCGTCGAAGCGCGAGGCGTGCCCGCCCGCCCACGGCAGCAGCCGGGCCAGCGCCTGGCCCGCCGCCACCCGCTCCAGATCGGCCCGCTTGCGCGCGCGCCCCAGCTCAGCGCCCAGCCACTCGTCCGTGCGCTCCAGCAGCGCCGCGTCCGAGACGTCCGGCCACGGCTCGCCCAGCTCCCGGTGCAGGAAGGCCATCCGCTGCCGCAGCTCCGTCGCGTCCCGCGACCAGCGCAACAGCCCCACCCCCTCGCGGCGCAGCCCGTCCAGCACCGCGGCCCGCACCAACGCCCGGTCCGGCGAGGTCAGCGGGCGCGACGCCAACTCGACCGCACCCAGCCGCTGCACGCTCCGCGCCACCACGTCCCGGCGTTCGTCCGACCAGCGGACCTCCTCGCCGGAGAAGTACAGCGCGCCGGCCGCCGCGCGGGCCGTGCCCTCGTCGATCACCGCGGCCAGCCGCACCCGCGCCGAAGCGGCCGTCACCGGCCGGTCCGCGACCGCGACCGCGAGCCAGGCCGCGCTGCGCAGCCGCGAGCCCTCCCCCAGCCCCGCGCCCGTTCCCGACACCATCAGATACGCGCCCTCGCCCCGCCCGCGCGCCACCCGCTCCGGGAAGGCGAGCGCGGCGACGAGACCAGCGGCGGCGTCGTCGGTCAGCGCGCCGGAGCCCGAGTCCGAGCCGGAGCCGGCGCCCGCACCGGAGCCGGCGCCCGCACCGGAGCCGGCGCCCGCACCGGAGCCGGCGCCCGCACCGGAGCCGGCGCCCGCACCGGAGCCGGCGCCCGCACCGGACCGCTGCGCACCCTGCGGCGCCGAACCCGATCCGCCCGACCCCGCGCGGTCCGACCCCCGGTCCGACCCGCGCGCCACCCCGCCGTCCAGCCCGCCCTCCAACCGCCGCGCCTCCCGGCGCCAACGCGCCGCGTAGCCGTCGCCGCCGCGCCGGGCGGTGCGCCAGGCGGCGGCGAGGTCGTCCCCGTAGTCGCGCGGGGGCTCCTCCGAGAGCAGTGCGCCGACCACGGCCGCCCGGCGTGCGCCGATCTGCCGCGCGCGCGCCGTCCAACAGCGCCCGCGCGAGCCGGGGGTGCAGGCCGAGCCGGGCCATCCGTACGCCCCGTGCGCTCGCCCGGCCGTCGGCGTCGACCGCGCCGATCGCGAGCAGCACCTCGCGGGCGGCGGCCATCGCCCCGGCCGGCGGCGGGTCGAGCAGGGCGAGCCCGGAAGCCTGCGGATCGCCCCAGCAGGCGGCCTGGAGCGCGAAGGCGGCCAGGTCCGCGACGGTGATCTCCGGGGCGGGCCAGCGCGGCAGCCGGGCGTCCTCGCCCTGGGTCCAGCAGCGGTAGACGGTGCCCGGCGCCTCGCGCCCGGCCCGTCCCGCGCGCTGCCGCGACGCGGCGTGCGAGGCCCGTACGGTCGTCAGCGCGCTGAGCCCGCGCGCGTGGTCCGTGCGCGGCTCGCGGGCCAGCCCGGCGTCGACCACGACGCGTACGCCCGGCACGGTCAGGCTCGACTCGGCGACCGAGGTGGCCAGCACCACCCGGCGCCCGGCGCCGCCCGTGAGGACCGCGTCCTGGACGGCGGCCGGCGCGCGGCCGTGCACCTGGAGGATCTCGACGGCGCTCCCGCCGGACGATTCCGCCGACAGCCCGGCGAGTTGGCCGGCGACCCGGGAGATCTCGCCGACGCCGGGCAGAAAGCACAGCACGTCGCCCTCCCGCTCGCGCAGCGCCCGGCCCACGACAGCCGTGACGTGCTGGAGCAGCGCGGGGTCCACCCGCATCCCGTGCGGCGGCCTGACCGGCTTCGGCGGCGGCGCCCACACGACGTCCACCGGGTAGGCGATGCCCTGCGCCTCCACCGTCGGGGCGGGGGCTGCCTCCCCGTCCTCCCCGTTCTCTCCGTCTTCATCGCTCCCGTTCCCGCCGAGCAGCCGCGCCCAGCCCGCCGCGTCCGTCGTCGCCGAGGCGGCCACCAGCCGCAATTCGGGGCGCAGGGTGGCGCGTACGTCCAGTAGGAAGGCGGCGGCCGTGTCGGCGTCGAGGTGCCGCTCGTGGCATTCGTCGAGGATGACGACGTCGACCCCGGCCAGCTCCTGGTCGCGTTGCAGGCGCTGGAGCAGCACGCCGGTGGTCACCACCTCGATGACGGTCCGGCGGCCGACCTTCCGCTCGCCGCGCACGGTGAAGCCGACCGACCCGCCGACCTCCTCGCCGAGCAGCCAGGCCATCCGCCGGGCGGCGGCCCGCGCCGCGATCCGCCGCGGCTCCGCGACCAGCACCCGGGCCGGCGGCGAGCCGTCGTCCAGCAGACCGGCGAGCACCAGCGGGACCAGGGTGGTCTTGCCGGTGCCGGGCGGCGCGCACAGCACCGCCGTCCCACGCTCGTCCAGCGCCCGGCGCAGCGCGGGCAGGGCGGTTCGTACGGGCAGCTGGTCGAGGGCGTCGGAGCGGATGGTCATCCGGTCATCCTCGCAGCGTTCCGGGGGCGTGCCGTCGCCTGTCTGCTCCCTATGCTTGTCCCGCGCGCGCCCGCGTGAGGCAGCCGTCAGGCGCGCTCCCCTGCGCGCCCGCGCAGGGAGCCGTCAGCCGCGCGCCCCGGCCGCACCGCACCCGTCAGTCGCGCTCGCAGACGAAGATCGCCGTGCCCGGGATCAGCCGCCCGCGCAGCGGGGACCAGCCGCCCCACTCCTGATGGTTCCACTCGGGCCACTCCGGCTCGATGAGGTCGACCAGCCGGAAGCCGCCCTTGACGACGTCGCGCACCCGGTCGCCGAGGGTGCGGTGGTGCTCCACGTAGACGGCGTCGCCGGACTCGTCCTGTTCCACATAAGGGGTGCGGTCGAAGTAGGAGGCCGAGATCGACAGGCCCTCGGGCCCGGGCTCGTCGGGGAACGCCCAGCGCATCGGGTGGGTGCACGAGAAGATCCAGCGGCCGCCCGGCCGCAGCACCCGGAAGACCTCGCTCATGACGTGCACGGGGTCGGCGACGAAGGGGACCGCGCCGTAGGCCGAGCACGCGAGGTCGAAGGAGGCGTCGGCGAAGGGCAGCACCCCGGCGTCGGCCTGGACGACGGGGAAGTCGGCGCCGATCCGCAGCGCGTGCTGGAGCTGGCGGTGCGAGAGGTCGAGGGCGACGGGCCGCGCGCCCTGGGCGGCGAGCCAGCGGGAGCACTGCGCGGCGCCCGCGCCGATCTCCAGTACGTCCAGGCCCTTGAGCCCGGCGGCCGGCCCGAGCCATTGGGCGTCCTCCTCGTCGATCCCTTCCGGGCCCCACACGAAGCGGTCGTCGCCCAGGAAGCCGCCGTGGTCGTCCTGGTAGTCGTCGGCGTTGCTGTCCCACCAGCCCCGGCTGGCCCGGCTGCTCTCCGACCGGTCCGCGTCGCGTCTGGTCGCGGTGGGTTCGTACGAGATGGAGTCCTCGGCGTGCGCGCCGGGCCGTACGGGTCCTATCGGATTGTTCGCTTGGTTCATGTGAGGAGCCGTCGTACTCTCTGTATCGACTGTGGCTGCGGGGACGGGTGTCAACCCCGTCGCGGCATGGACCAGTATGGGGTGGTTAGCCCCAGGTGCACTCTTAGCGCATTGACCGTGCCCGGCTGCCCCCGTATGCTACAAGTTGCGCTGCGGGCCTGCGCACCTCAGACGGAGCAGGTCGCGCTCGTATCTGTTGTACGCCCCCTCGGTTATAGAGGTGCCTGCGAGTTCTGTGGAGGAATACGCCTTCTTGAGGAACTCGCTGGGAGCACACCTCTCAAGCGGTCCGGCTTCGGCAGTGCGACACCGGTTCGCGGCGTAGCAGTACCTACGACTCACTGTCCGTACCGGAGCCCTTACCCACATGACGAGCAGCACCGAGGCAATCCACACCACCCCGCAGGTGGCGGTCAACGACATCGGCTCCGAGGAAGACTTCCTCGCGGCTATTGATGCGACGATCAAGTACTTCAATGACGGCGACATCGTCGACGGCGTGATCGTGAAGGTCGACCGGGACGAGGTCCTGCTCGACATCGGTTACAAGACCGAAGGCGTTATCCCCTCCCGCGAGCTTTCGATCAAGCACGACGTCGACCCCAATGAGGTCGTCAAGGTCGGCGATGAGATCGAGGCCCTGGTTCTCCAGAAGGAGGACAAGGAAGGCCGCCTGATCCTCTCGAAGAAGCGCGCTCAGTACGAGCGCGCTTGGGGCACCATCGAGAAGATCAAGGAAGAGGACGGGATCGTCACCGGTACCGTCATCGAGGTCGTCAAGGGTGGTCTCATCCTCGACATCGGCCTCCGCGGCTTCCTCCCCGCCTCGCTCGTCGAGATGCGTCGTGTCCGCGACCTCCAGCCTTACGTGGGCAAGGAGCTCGAGGCCAAGATCATCGAGCTGGACAAGAACCGCAACAACGTGGTCCTGTCCCGCCGTGCCTGGCTCGAGCAGACCCAGAGCGAGGTCCGCCAGACGTTCCTCACGACCCTGCAGAAGGGCCAGGTTCGCTCCGGCGTCGTTTCCTCGATCGTCAACTTCGGCGCGTTCGTGGACCTCGGCGGCGTCGACGGTCTCGTCCACGTCTCCGAGCTGTCCTGGAAGCACATCGACCACCCGTCCGAGGTTGTCGAGGTCGGCCAGGAAGTCACCGTCGAGGTTCTCGACGTGGACATGGACCGCGAGCGCGTCTCGCTGTCCCTCAAGGCGACGCAGGAAGACCCGTGGCAGCAGTTCGCCCGGACGCACCAGATCGGGCAGGTTGTTCCCGGTAAGGTCACCAAGCTCGTCCCGTTCGGCGCGTTCGTTCGCGTCGACGAGGGCATCGAGGGCCTGGTGCACATCTCCGAGCTGGCCGAGCGCCACGTGGAGATCCCGGAGCAGGTCGTCCAGGTCAACGACGAGATCTTCGTCAAGGTCATCGACATCGACCTTGAGCGTCGTCGTATCAGCCTGTCGCTGAAGCAGGCCAACGAGGCCTTCGGCAGCGACCCGTCCGTGGTCGAGTTCGACCCGACCCTGTACGGCATGGCCGCGTCCTACGACGACCAGGGGAACTACATCTACCCCGAGGGCTTCGACCCGGAGGCCAACGACTGGCTCGAGGGCTTCGACACCCAGCGCGAGGCGTGGGAAGGCCAGTACGCCACGGCCCAGACCCGCTTCGAGCAGCACCAGGCTCAGGTCATCAAGTCCCGCGAAGCGGACGAGAAGGCCGAAGCCGAGGGTGTCGCGGCGCCGGCGGCGGGCTCCAGCAGCTCCGCTTCCTCCTCCTCGTCGTCCTCTTCCACCAGCGGCGGCAACGCCGGTGGCGGCGGTTCGTCGTACTCCTCGGAGTCGGACGACAACTCCGGCGCCCTGGCGTCGGACGAGGCGCTCGCCGCGCTTCGCGAGAAGCTGGCCGGCGGCCAGAGCTGATCTCGCTGAACTGCGATAGTCGGCGCTAGCTGACGAAACGTGAGGCCCGCTCCCCGATGGGGGGCGGGCCTCACGCATGTCCGGTGCCGCGGCTCACGCGGCTGCCGGTATCGCTGCGGGCGGGTCGGCGGGAGGGTCGTTCACCCACATCGCGGGCCGGTCATCCCACCGGGACGCCCGGGTTGACCAGGCCCTTGCCGCCGCTGACGGTGTTGCTGCTGCTGACGGTCGTTTTACAGGACGAGCTGTAGTTGAAGACGTTGATCGCGTAGCGCCCGGAGCCGGACGCGCCGTTCAGGTCGGAGCGGTTGCCGCGGAAGACGGTGTCGCAGCCCCAGCCCGGGTCCTGGGTGTGCACCTCGTAGCCGTTGTTGAGGGTGTTCTTGCCGGTGTTGTTCTCGATGACGTAGCGGTTGCCCTTGACGTCGATCCAGGAGTCGTCGAAGTGCACGCCCGTCTGGCCCTTGCCGTCGAAGGTGTTGCCGGAGACCAGACCGCCGGTGGTGCCCTCCTTGATGTCGACGGCCTCGCCGCCGACGTCCGGGCCGATGGTGTTGTTGAGGATCCGCACGTTGTCGCTCTTGTCGGAGAGGGTGTTGGCGGTGCCGACGTACACGCCCTCGCCCATGCCGCTGTCGTCGTTCCCGGTGTCGTAGATCTTCGAGTTCTTGATGACGCCGTTGGCGCTGGACTTGCGGAAGTGCACGCCCTCCATGTCGAGGCCGCGCACGACGACGGAGTCGATGACGACGTTCTTCGCGCCGTCGAGCATGATCCCTTTCTGGCCGCCGGCCACGGTGACGCCCTTGACCGTCCAGTACGAGGCCCCGTTGAGGTGCAGTCCGTAGCCGCCGCCCGCGGTGAGTATCGCTTTGGACGAACCGGTGAGGGTGATCCGGGCGGAGGAGCTGCCCGCGACGGTGGTCTTGAAGTTGCCGCTGTACGTCCCGTCGGCGAGCTGGATCGTGTCGCCGGGCTCGGCGGCGCTCAGCGCGCTCTTGAGCTGCGCGGCGGTGGACACCTGGATCACGGCCGCGGTCGAGCTGCCGGAGCTGGCGGCGGCGCCGGCGAGGGTGCCGCTGAGGAGGAGCGCGCCGAGCGCGGCGGTCAGCGGGGCGGCTACGAGAAGGGGGGTGCGGGTGCGCATGCGGGGTGCCTTCCTGTTGAGATTCCTGGGTTCTCATACATGAATGCCGGGCGCTTACGTGAACAGCTGGGTGGTGGTGAAGCTAAGGGCTCTGCGTGGGCACGTCAAGGCTGTGGGCCTTCCGGCTCCTCGGGGGAATGCGCGGCCCGGAACACGCGTTGGCCACCACGAGAACGAGGAGGCGTGGTCACAGTGTTGGATCCGCAAGGATTGTATGAATGGGAGCCGAGTGGGCTCGCCGCGGTCGACGCGGCCGGATCCGGCGACTCGGCCGGGCTGGTACTGCTGTACCACTTCGACGGTTACATCGACGCCGGCGAGACCGGTGACCAGATCGTGGAGCGACTGCTCGACGGCCTGCCGCACGAGGTCGTCGCGCGCTTCGACCACGACCGCCTCGTCGACTACCGGGCCCGCCGTCCGCTGCTCACCTTCCAGCGGGACCGCTGGACCGGCTACGAAGCGCCCAAGATCGAACTGCACCTGGTGCGCGACGCCACAGCCGCCCCCTTCCTGCTGCTCGCCGGCCCCGAGCCCGACGTCGAGTGGGAACACTTCGCGGCGGCCGTACGGCAGATCGTCGAGCGCCTCGGCGTACGGCTCGCGGTGAACTTCCACGGCATCCCCATGGGCGTGCCGCACACCCGCCCGGTCGGCATCACCCCGCACGGCAACCGCGTCGACCTGATGCCGGGACACCGCAGCTTCTTCGACGAGGCGCAGGTTCCCGGCAGCGCCGAGGGCCTGGTCGAGCTGCGCCTCTCCGAGGCCGGACACGACGTCCTGGGCGTCGGGGCGCATGTCCCGCACTACGTCGCCCGGTCCGCGTACCCCGACGCCGCGTTGACGGCCCTGGAAGCGGTCACCGCCGCGACGGGCCTGGTCCTGCCCGGGGTGGCGCACTCGCTGCGCACCGAGGCGCTCAAGACCCAGACCGAGATCGAGCGGCAGATCTCGGAGGGCGACGAGGAACTCGTGGCGTTGGTGAGCGGGCTTGAGCACCAGTACGACGCCATGGCCGGCGGTGAGACGCGCGGCAACCTGGTCGCCGAGCCGGTGGATCTCCCCTCGGCCGACGAGCTGGGACGCGAGCTGGAACGGTTCCTCGCGGAGCGGGAGGGCGAGAGCGGGGCGTGAGGCGCGAGCGGGGTATGAGGGCGAGAGCGGGGCGTGGGAACGCGCGCCGGCCACCCGCTGCTGCCGACTGCCGAAACGGTTGAGGGGTGTCGCGGTCCTCGGCGGGCTGCGCGAGTGATCCGGTAGCGTGAGCGCCCGGCGGAATCGTTTCCCCGGTCCCGCCGCCGGATCTCAGCAACCCCCCAGTGAATGGAGGCGTGGCCATGCTCTCCGTAGGTCTGACCGGAGGCATCGGCGCGGGCAAGAGCGCGGTGTCGCGGCTGCTGTCCGAGTACGGGGCGGTCGTGGTGGACGCGGACAGGATCGCGCGCGAGGTCGTGGCGCCGGGAACGCCGGGGCTCGCGGCGGTGGTGGCCGAGTTCGGCCCGGAGATCCTCTCGCCCGACGGCACCCTGGACCGGCCCCGGCTGGGCGCGATCGTCTTCGCCGACCCGGACCGGCTCGCCGCCCTGAACACGATCGTTCATCCCCTGGTCGGCGCGCGCTCCGCCGAGCTGGAAGCGGCGGCGGACCCGGATTCGATCATCGTCCACGATGTACCGTTGCTCGCCGAGAACGGCTTGGCCTCCCTCTACGACCTGGTCGTGGTCGTCGACGCGGCCACCGGAACCCAGCTCGACCGCTTGGTGAGGCTGCGCGGCATGACGGAGTCGGCGGCGCGCGCCCGGATGGCGGCCCAGGCGACCCGTGAGCAGCGGCTCGCGGTGGCCGACGTCGTCATCGACAACGACGGCCCGCTGTCCGACCTGGAGCCCCAGGTCCGTGAGGTCTGGAAGCGGCTGCGCGAGCGGAGCGCGTGAGCCGCACGGTCAGGCGCACGACCCGCCCCGCACGCCCCCTCGCTGAGCAGGCCCGGAGCGTCGGCCGGTGGCCTGGCACCGGGTCGGGCGAAACGCGCCGGCGGACTGCCGGTACTCTGACCGGCCATGACGGCTAAAGATCACAACGCTCCCTCATTCGCGATCGACCTCCCGAGCATTCCCGACGCCGCGCTGGAGCCGGAGCCGCTCGATCCCGCCCAGGTGGTGTCCGGAAACCCGGTGGTCACCGGCAAGGTGCTGTGGGAATCCGGCGACGGCAAGCAGGTCCGCGGCATCTGGCAGATCACTCCGGGCGTGGTGACCGACACCGAGGCGAACGAGCTGTTCGTGGTGATCAGCGGCCGCGCGACGATCGAGGTCGACGGCGGGGCGACGCTGGAGGTGGGCCCGGGCAGCGCGTGCGTGCTGCGCGAGGGCGACCAGACCCGCTGGACGATCCACCAGACGCTGCGCAAGGCGTACCACATCAGCATGTGACGCGTCCGGGGGCAGGTGACGCACCCCGAGGGTGTGCGGGGGGCTCCGGCTCGCGGCTCTGGGGCGTGGCCCCGACTGTGGCCCCGAGGTGTCATCCGCCCCCCGGGGGCATCGCGCAGCTACGGCTCCAGGGCCGCCCCGAGCGGGCTCCGGTCCTGGCGTCCGGCGGCTTCGCGACCGCTCCGATCCCGGCGTCCGGCGGCTCCGCGACCGTCGTGTGCTCCGCGCGCCTCGCCCCCCGGCACACAGGAATGTGCCGCCGCGTGCCGCTGTTGCACACGGATACCGGCAGCGCGTCTCATCCGGTCACAGCCACCCGTGGCCGACCGCGCCGGGGAAGGAGCCATCGTGCCCCAGCCCACGCCCGCGACCCTCGTCATCGACTACCGCGCCGCGGAACAGCTGCTGGCGGCCCGCGATCCGCAGGGCGCCGTCAAGCTGCTGGACCCGGTCATCACGGCCCACCCGGAGAACACCGCCGCCCGTCTCCTGCGTGCTCGCGCCTTCTTCGCGGCGGCTCGACTCCGTCCGGCCGAGCTGGAGTTCCAGCTGGTCCTGGAACGCGAACCGGACAACGCCTTCGCCCACTTCGCCCTGGCCCGCACCCTCGAACGAGCCAGCCGCCCGAACGAGGCCACCCGCCACTTCCGGCTGGCGGCAGCCCTGGACCCGCGCCCCGACTTCATCGAGGCTGCCGGCTTCGACGCCGAGGGCTGACGGACCCCGCCGCTCCGCCGCGGGGGCGACCGAGGCATGCCGGACCGGGGCTAACGCCTCCCGCCCCGGTCCGGTTCGTACGGCGGGACGTCCCGTCCCGGTTGATAGTGCGGCCCCTGCCGGAGGTGCCGTACGACCATGATCAGGTCCACGGCGGCCGTCAGCGCGATGATCCCGCAGGCGATCGCCCAGCCCGGTCTGCCCACGATCGTGAAGATCACCGCTCCCGCGACGGCCGTGATCAGCCCCTCCACGGCGAGGCCCAGCCGCAGCCGCAGCGGGCTGCGCGCGTTGAGAGGTTCATTGCCAGTGCGCATCGCGACGCATCTCCCACTGGCGAATTTACTCCCCCCGGCTGCCCGCGACCAGTGGCGACAGCGATTCGATGGGCGCGGTCTGCGGCAATCTCCTCGGCGCCCGGTACGGTGACGCCGCGCTGCCGCCGTCCTGCGCTGTCCGAGATCGAGGGCCGGGCAGCTATCGCCGAGGGCGCCGATGACCTCTCCGTTCAATTCCACCCGGTGGCCGAGCCGTTCGAGGATTCGGTCTTCCCGACGCGGGGCTACCCGCACTGCTGAGGGCTCAATTCGCGCAGCTGAGGCCGGGGTCGGAAGCGTCACCGAGGTAGTGCGGGCCGATAATCATTCGGGGTGGGCGATGCTCGGCTGTTAGCGTGTTTCCTGTGGCGAAACTCAATCAGATCATCGCGGTAGAAAAGGGCGTCAAGTCCAAGTCCCACCAGGACCTGACGGCAGCACAGCACGGGTTGCAGAAGCCCGCCCTGCTCGCCGGCATCTCCAGGACCTACCAGCCGAAGGACGAGGAGGGTGAGCAACTCCCGCCCGAGTCCACGCGCGTCCAGGTCAAGGCCGAAGACGTACTCCGTGACACGGCGACGACCCTCACCCGGCTCTTCGACGTCACCGCCACCAAGGACTGGTCCAACTGCACAGCACGGGCCGACATCACGGTGGACGGCCGCACCCTGCTGACCGAGGTGCCGGTCTCCTATCTCCTCTTTCTGGAGAAGCAGCTCACCGATCTGAACGCGTTCATCCGCAAGCTCCCGGTGCTGGACGCCGCCGAGTCCTGGGTGCTCGACCCGTCGACCGACGCCTGGAAGACGGAGCTCGTCCGTACGGTTCGTACGAAGAAGGTGCCCCGCAACCACGTCAAGGCGGAGGCCACCGAGAAGCACCCGGCGCAGGTCGAGGTCTACTACGAGGACATCCCGGTCGGCTACTGGACCACGGTCAAGTTCTCCGGCGCCCTGCCCGCACGTCGGCTCAACGAGCTGCTGGAGCGGATCGAAAAGCTTCAGCAGGCCGTGAAGTTCGCTCGCGAAGAGGCCAACGCCGTTGAGGTCACGGACCAGCGGGTGGGCGACGTGGTCTTCGGCTACCTCTTCGGGTAGCGTCATCAACTCCTCGTCCGCAGCTGTGCGGACGGGGCGCGTGAGGAGCGCAAGCTGAACCTGAAGTTTGTCGTGACGACGCGGTTCCAGTGGAGGTTCAACTCCTCCCCGCGGCACTGACGCGCCGCGGTAGCCCAAGTTGGCAGAGGCAGCCGCGATCAATCTCAGACTCTTGCTCCAGACTCAGCATTCGCCGCCGATCGCCGGACCGACCGAGCCAGGCTTGGTCATCGGATGCCGGTTCAAGTCCGGCCCGTGCAGCTCTTTTTCCGATGCGCGGTAGTTCAAAGGCAGAACACGACGACATGATGCTGATCTGCGCTCTCAACTGATCCGGCGTGTGCAAATGGGCGGCATCTCAGGGCTCGGGGGCAGGCTACGTCCCCGGGCCCGCTCCTTTCCCGCAACGGATTAGGCGCTGGTGCCCCGGCCCCGTAGTGTTGTGTTCAGCGGCGCGGGGTGGAGCAGCTCGGTAGCTCGCTGGGCTCATAACCCAGAGGTCGCAGGTTCAAATCCTGTCCCCGCTACTGATGACAGAAGGCCCGGAGATTTTCTCCGGGCCTTCTGTCCGTTTATCCGGAGTTTACCGGTATCCGGGTTATCCGGGCCGTACCGGTCGGTCTCGTGGACGAGAGCCCGACACGGGTCCCGGCCGGGGTCCGGACCGTGGAGTTCCGCCGCTGACGGCCTGGGCGCTCGCGGCCAGTAAGGTCGGTGGGTGGACGGTCTCGACGCACTCACCCAGGCACTCGCGCAACGCACCCCCGAGCAGCTGGCCGCTCTCCTCACCCGGCACGCGGACCCGCTCTCCCGTCAGCCGGCGCCCACCCACCTGCGCGGCCTGGCCGCAGCCCTGTGGTCGTACGACACCCTTCACCAGCTGTTGCCGCACCTCGACCGGCCGCGCCTGCAACTCCTCGTGGCCGCGGCCCGTATCGGGCAGCGCTCGGCGGCGGATAACGCCCCGTCGACGATGCCCGAGCCGGGCAGCGGGACGGGCCGCGGGACGGCCGGCGGGGCCGAGCCCGCCCATGGCTCGGCCCCCGGAGCCGGCTATCAGTCGATGGTGGCCCACCGTCTCTCGTTCCCGCAGCTCGCCGCCCCCGCCCCGGTCGAGGAGGTGTACGAGGCGCTGGGCGCCGGCGGGCCGGGCCCGGTCCGCGAGGCCGCCGCCGCCGCGCTGCGGGGGCTGTACGAGGACGCGCTGGCCGCCCCCGTCGAGGACGGCAGGATCGCCGTGCCGCCCCGCATCCCGCAGCTCATCGGTGCGCGGGAGCTGGGCCCTTTCGCCCCCACCGCGCCGCCGCCCACCTCCGTACCCGCCGGTCCTGCGATGGTCCGCGCGGAGACGCGGGCCGCCGTATCCGGCCTCGCGGCGACCCTCGACCGGCTGCTCGCGGCGCTCGCCGCGGAGCCCGCCGGGCTGCGCAAGGCGGGCGGGGCGGCCGTACGCGAGGTGCGGCGGCTCGCGAAAGCGGCGGGCACCACCGAGCCCCGCGCCCGGCTGCTGCTCGACGTCTGCATGACCGCGGGGCTGATCGCGCTCAGCCGCGACCGGACGGGCGTCACGGCGCTGCCGACCGGCGCCTACGACGACTGGCTGGCGCTGCCGTCCGGCGAACGCCTCGCCCCTGTCCTCACCGCGTGGGCGGGGCTGTGGGCCATCCCCACCTGGTGCGCGTTCGGTGAGACGCCGACCGCCCTCGTACGCGGCCACGACCGGCACGCGCCCGCGCTGCGCCACGCCCTGCTGGCCTCGCTCGCCGGCTTCCCCGAGGGCACGGGCACCCTGGTCCCGGCTCTGCCGATGCCGGACGGGCTGCCGGACGGGCAGGACTCGTCGGCCGCGTCGGACGGGCCGGGGGGATCGGACCGGCCGGACAGCCCGGCCACGTCGGCCGCTTCGGGTGGGCCGGCCGGATCGTACGGGCTCGACCCCGCCCTCGGGCTCCCCTCGCTCCAGGCGCTGATCCGCACCGCCGACTGGCACCGACCGCTCGCGGTCACCGGCCGGCCGATGACCATGGACCGTTCCGCGCACATCCTGCACGAGGCCGGCTACCTGGGCGTGGTCGCCCACGGCGCCCTCACCCCGCTCGGTCACGCTCTGCTGACCGACCTGCCCGCGCTCCGCGCCACCCTGCGCACACTGCTTCCTGAGCCCCTCGAACGGGCCCGATTCCAGGCCGACCTGACCGCCGTCGTGTCCGGCGCCCCGTCCGTCCGCCTCGCCGAACTGCTCACCGCCGCCGCGGACCGGGAGTCCGAGGGGAACGCGGTGACCTGGCGGTTCAGCCCGGCCTCCGTACGCCGAGCGCTGGACGCGGGGCACGAGGCGGACGCCCTGCTGGCCGAACTGGCCGCCGTGGCGACCGTCGGCCCGGCCTCGCGGGAGCCGCCCCCTGCCCCCTCCCCGGAGCTGCTGCCCCAGCCGCTCGTCTACCTGATCAAGGACGTGGCCCGCACGCACGGCCGGATGCGCGTCGTAGGCTCCGCCTGCTGCGTCCGCTCCGACGACGAGGCCCTCGTACGCGAACTCGCCGCGCACCGCGGACTGCGCGCGCTCGGGCTGCGCGCCATCGCGCCCACCGTCCTGGTCAGCGCCCACTCCCCGAGCGACACGCTGAAAGCCCTCCGCACGGCGGGCTACGCCCCGGCCCTGGAGGCCGAATCCGGCAGCACCGTGATCGAACGCGTCCCCGACCACCGCTCCAAGGCCCCGGCCCCACCGGCCGGCAAGCCGGCCGACGCGTTGGCCCTGGCGGAGCGCCTGC